>JAGQTL010000030.1 GCA_020439035.1 Leucobacter sp.
CACAAGACCTTCGCGATCCCGCACGGCGGCGGCGGGCCCGGGGTCGGCCCGGTCGCCGTGGCCGAGCACCTCGTGCCGTACCTGCCCGGCGACCCGGCGGGCGCGGGCGACGGCGGGGGCAGGGCCAACAGCGCGGGCGCGGATGGCAATGGTCAGGGTGACGCCAGCTTCCGCTCGGCGGACGGCATCCCGGTCGCGGCGACGGTCTTCGGCTCGGCGGGCGTGCTGCCGATCTCCTACGCGTACATCGCGCTGATGGGCGCCGACGGGCTCACCGAGGCGACGCGCGCCGCGATCCTGAGCGCGAACTACGTCGCGGCGCGGCTGCGCGAGCACTTCCCGGTGCTCTTCACCGGCGAGACGGGCCTCGTCGCGCACGAGTGCATCCTCGATCTGCGCGAGCTCACCGCCGCGTCCGGCGTCACGGCCGAGGACGTGGCGAAGCGGCTCATCGACTACGGCTTCCACGCGCCGACGCTCGCGTTCCCCGTCGCCGGCACGCTCATGGTCGAGCCGACCGAGTCGGAGGATCTCGAGGAGATCGAGCGCTTCATCGAGGCGATGATCGCGATCCGCGGCGAGATCGATGCCGTGGTCGCGGGTGCGTGGCCGCTCGAGCAGTCTCCGCTGCGCAACGCCCCCCACCCGGCCGTGATCCTCGCGGCCGACGAGTGGAGCCGCCCGTACTCCCGCGAGCAGGGCGCCTTCCCCGTCGCGCGCCTGCGCGTGGACAAGTACTTCCCGCCCGTCTCGCGCATCGACGGCGCCTACGGCGACCGCAACCTCGTCTGCGCCTGCCCGCCCATCGAAGCGTTCGAAGGATAGATCGTGACTACCAACACCGGCACCGGCACCAACACCGACATCGACACGGCCACCGACACCGGCACTGCGCGGCGCACCGCGCTCCACGCCGAGCACGAGCAGCTCGGCGCCTCGTTCACCGATTTCGGCGGCTGGGACATGCCGCTCAAGTACGGCAGCGAACTCGCCGAGCACCGCGCCGTGCGCGAGGCGGCGGGCCTCTTCGACCTCTCGCACATGGGCGAGGTCTGGGTCTCGGGCGCCGACGCCGCGACCTTCCTCAACACGGCGCTCGCGGGCAACCTCGCGGTCGTCGCCGTGGGCAAGGCCAAGTACTCGTTCATCTGCAACGAGCGCGGCGGCATCGTCGACGACCTGATCGTGTACCGCGTCTCCGAGACCCGCTACCTCGTCGTGCCGAACGCGGGCAACGCGACGACCGTCGCGGCGGCGCTCGCCGAGCGTGCCGCGGGCTTCGACGTCGAGGTGCGCGATGCGTCGGCGGAGACCTCGCTGATCGCGGTGCAGGGGCCGGCCGCGGAGCGGATCGTGCGCGAGGTCGTGCGGATCGAGGATCGCGCGCGCGTCACCGACCTCGCCTACTACGCCTGGCTCGCGACGGCGGTGCCGATCGACGGCGCCGCCGAGATCGACGTGCTGCTCGCCCGGACCGGGTACACGGGCGAGGACGGATTCGAGCTCATCATCCCGAACGATCGCGCGGTGGAGCTGTGGCGGCGCCTGCTCGCCGTGGGGGAGCCTCTGGGCCTGATCCCGTGCGGGCTCGCCGCCCGCGATTCGTTGCGGCTCGAGGCCGGAATGCCGCTCTACGGCAACGAGCTGGGTCTCGACACCACGCCGTTCGAGGCGGGGCTCGGGCCGGTCGTCTCGTTCAAGAAGCCCGAGCGCTTCGTCGGCCGCGAGGCGCTCGAGGCGGCGAAGGTGCGCGGGCCCGAGCGGGTGCTCGTGGGGCTCGTCGGCGGCGGCCGCCGCGCCGGCCGCGGCGGGTATGCCGTGCACGCGGGTGCTGGTGCGGATGCTGCCGGCACGGCTGACGACGGTGCGGGTGACGGGGCCGTCGCCGCCGTGATCGGAAGGATCACGAGCGGGCAGCCGAGCCCGACGCTCGGGCACCCGATCGCGCTCGCCTACGTCGACCCCGCCTACGCCGAGCCGGGAACGCCCGTTCAGGTCGACCTGCGCGGCAAGCTCGAGCCCTACGAGGTCGTGCGGCTGCCCTTCTACTCGCGGCAGAAGTGAGCCGGAGCTTCTGCCCCTGAGGCGCGAGACGATTGCGGTTGCAGAATGGTGAGAGAGGTCGGAGCGTGCCGGTGCACCTGATGGATCCTGCGATCCGGCTGCGCCGGCTACAGGATGACGGAGGAAAGAGTATCTACGGCTGGCGGAGGGAGAGCCTCCACGGATGAATGACGGAAGCAGCGCACGATGAATGACAGAAGCGTTCCATGATGAAAGAGAGAAGCACCCCATGAGCACGGTCAACCCCAACTACCGGTACTCCGCCGAACACGAGTGGATCGACGGCCAGAGCCCGGCCACCGTCGGCGTCAGCATGGTCGCCGCCGAAGCGCTCGGCGACGTCGTCTACATCGAGCTGCCCGAGGTCGGCGCGGCGCTCACCGCCGGGCAGGTCTGCGGTGAGATCGAGTCGACGAAGTCGGTCTCCGAACTGTTCTCCCCGGTCACCGGTGAGGTCGTCGAGGTGAACGACGCGGTCGTCGACGATCCCGCACTCGTGAACAGCGACCCCTACGGGGCCGCGTGGCTGTTCCGCGTCGCCGTCACGGAGGAGGGCCCCCTGCTCTCGGCCGAGGAGTACGCGGCCGCCAACGACGCGACCGTCGAGTAGGAGGTCGCAGGGCGGCCCGCATCCCGTGCCGCCCAGCGGCCCGCACCCTCGTCGCCCTGCGGCCCCCACCCCTCGTCATCCTGCGGCCGGCGCAGCCGGATCGCAGGATCCACCCACTCATCCAACCGCCGACCGAAACGCACCGACCATCGCACGGTGGTTCCGCGACGCACCTGCCAATGGAGGTATCACGTGGCGATCAGCGTCCTCGACCTGTTCACGGTTGGCATCGGGCCGTCGAGCTCGCACACGGTCGGCCCGATGAGAGCCGCCCGAGCGTTCGCGCTTGGCCTGCGGCGCGGCGGCCTGCTGTCGCGCGCCGTCGGGCTGAGCGTCGAGCTCTACGGTTCGCTCGCCGCCACGGGCAGAGGGCACGGCACGTTCACGGCCGTGCTACTCGGGCTCGAGGGGTTCGACCCCGAGACCGTGCTGCCCGCGGAGGTCGAGGCTGCACTCGCGCGCATCGAGCGCACGGGCGAGCTACGGCTCGGTCATGAGCTGGGCGCCGAACCGGGAGGGTCGGCGGCGATGCCCGCGCCGCCTGTGCCGATCCGCTTCGGCGTCGCCGACATCGTGCTTCGGCCGCTCACCGTGCTCCCGCGACACAGCAACGGCATGCGCTTCACGGCGCTCGACACCGAGGGCGCGCCGCTCGACGAGCAGACATACTTTTCGGTGGGCGGTGGATTCGTCGTGCGCGAGGGCGCGGAAGAGGCGATCCTCGAGCGACTCGAGCACCATCTCGCTGAGCAGCCCTACCCCTTCCGCACCGCGGCGGCACTGCTCGAGCACTGCGCGACGAGCGGGCTCGGCATCGCCGAGGTGATGCTCGCGAACGAGCTCGTGGCGCGCGACGAGGCCGAGGTGCGCGCCGGGCTCGGCCGCCTCTGGGAGGTGATGGAGGCGTGCAAGGACGCCTCGCTCGAGCGGAGCGGCGTACTCCCCGGCGGACTGAACGTGCGGCGGCGCGCCCCCGAGTGGCACCGGCGACTACGTGAGCAGGATCCGGATCGCGACCCCGCGTTTTGGCAGGAGTGGGTGAACCTCGTGGCGCTCGCCGTCAACGAGGAGAACGCCTCGGGCGGGCGGGTCGTGACCGCGCCGACCAATGGCGCCGCCGGCATCATTCCCGCGGTGCTCTTCTACGCCACGCACTACGCGCCCGGGGCCGGTACGTGGAGCGAGGACGAGCGGCAGCGCGTCATCGCCGACTTCCTGCTCGCCGCGGGCGCGATCGGCGTGCTCTACAAGGAGCAGGCGTCGATCTCGGGTGCCGAGGTCGGCTGCCAGGGCGAGATCGGCTCGGCCTCGTCGATGGCCGCGGCGGGACTCGCGCAGATCCTCGGCGGCACTCCCGAGCAGGTCGAGAACGCGGCCGAGATCGCCATGGAGCATAACCTCGGGCTCACATGCGATCCGATCGGGGGGCTCGTGCAGATCCCGTGCATCGAGCGCAATGCGATCGGAGCGTCGAAGGCGATCAACGCCGCCAAGATGGCGCTGATGGGCGACGGCGAGCACCACGTGAGCCTCGACGAGGTGATCGTGACCATGCGTGAGACCGGTCGAGACATGAGCGACAAGTACAAGGAGACCGCGATGGGCGGTCTCGCGGTCAACGTCACCGTGTGCTGATCGGGCGGGTCGTCGTGCTGATCATGCGCGTGGACCGTAGCGCGCCGCGCGGGTATCCCCGACTCTCAGCAGCGGCATAACCTCCGCCGGTACCCTGAACCGGTGACCGACGTGCTGCTCTACCTGCTCGGCATCCTCATCATCGTGGTGGGGCTCGCCGTATCGATCGGGCTGCACGAGGCCGGGCATCTGATCCCGGCGAAGCTCTTCGGCGTGAAGGTCACGCAGTACATGATCGGCTTCGGCAAGACCCTGTGGTCGCGGCGCCGGGGTGAGACCGAGTACGGCGTGAAGGCGATCCCGCTCGGCGGGTACGTCGCCATGATCGGGATGTACCCCCCGGCCAAGTCGGGAGCGACCCCGCGCGAGTCGACGACCGGGTTCTTGAACACCATGGTGCAGGAGGGGCGCGAGGCGAGCGCCGAGACGATCGGCGAGGGCGACGACGCCCGCACGTTCTACCGGCTGCCCATGTGGAAGAAGATCGTCATCATGCTCGGCGGGCCGTTCATGAACCTGGTGCTCGCCTTCGTGTTCTTCGGCATCGTGCTCACCGGCTTCGGCATCCCGCAGTACACGACCACGGTCGGCGCCGTGAGCGAATGCCTCATCCCGGCGACGAGCGACGCGACCGAGTGCACGGCGAACGATCCGGCCGCACCCGGTGCCGAAGCGGGCCTCGTGCCGGGCGATCGGATCGTGAGCGTCGACGGCACCGCGATGACGAGCTGGCAGCAGGTGCGCGACACCGTGAGCGCCGCGCCCGGCCGCGCGCTCACCGTGCTGATCGAGCGCGGCGGGCCGGATGGCGCGACCGCTCAGCAGACCCTGACCGTGACGCCGGCCGAGACCCAGCGCGTCGCACTCGATGCCAACGGCCGAGTGCTGCGCGGGGCTGACGGGGAGCCCCTGCTCGAGACCGCCGGGATGATCGGCATCTCGCCCACGAGCGAGATCACCCAGCAGCCGATCACCGCGGTGCCCGCGTTCGTCGGCGACAACGTCGCGAGCGTCACCCAGATCATCCTCCATCTCCCGCAGCGGATGGTCGACGTGTGGAACGCGGCGTTCGGCCCCGAGGAGCGGCAGGTCGATGGACCGATCAGCGTGGTGGGCGTCGGCCGGCTCGCGGGGGAGATCGTGAGCATGGATCAGGCCCCCGTCGCGGCGAAGGCGCAGACCATGTTCGGCCTGCTCGGCTCGCTGAACGTCGCGCTCTTCGTGTTCAACCTCGTGCCGCTCATGCCGCTCGACGGCGGGCACATCGCCGGCGCGCTCTACGAGGGGCTGAAGCGCGGGTGGGCGAAGCTGCGCAGGCGCCCGGATCCCGGCCCGATCGACACCGCGAAGATGGTGCCGGTGACCTTCGTGGTGGTGATCGTGCTCGGCGCGATGAGCCTGCTGCTCATGTACGCCGACATCGTGAAGCCGATCAGCCTCGGCTGAGCGGTCGGCCCGGCGATCCGGTGATCCGGCGATCCTGCCATCCGGCCAGCCCGTGATCCGGCGATCCGCCCTGCCCGTGATCCGGCGATCCGGTAATCCGGCCTTCGACCGATCGCGGTCAGTACGTCGGAGCCGGCTCGAGCCCGAAGAAGTCCTCGAGGTTCTGGATGCCCTGCTTGTGCATGGCCTTCGACGCCTTCTTTCCGATGTAGCGCAGGTGGTAGGGCTCGTAGATGTAGCCCGTCACGCCCTCCTGACCCTCGTTGTAGCGCACGATGAAGCCGTAGCGGTACGCGTTCTTGCGGATCCAGACGCCGGCGGCGGTGTCGCCGAAGCAGAACTCGAAGGCGCAGCCCGAGCCGTCGTCGACGTCGGCGACGAGGCCGGTCTGGTGCTCGGAATGGCCGGGCCGCGCCGAGTAGGTCTCCGCGGCCTCCACGCCGTCGCGGTCGACGTACGACTGGAACAGGTCGACCTGCATCGCGTAGGGCCGGTAGCCGCTCGCGATCACGAAGCCGGCACCGGCCGCGCTCGCCGCCGCGTGCATCTTCTCGATGGCGCGCGCCGCCGCCTTGCGCAGCGGCTGTCCGTTGTTGTTCGGCACGTCCGGCATGACGAGGTCGTCGGGCGCCCAGTCGGCCGGGTCGAGCGGCCGGTGCTTGTTCACCACGACGGTGATCGAGTCGGGGCTGTCGATGTCCCACACGGGTTCGGGCTCGGGCTCGGGCTCGGGGCTGGGCTCCGGTTCGGGCTCTGCGGTGCTGCCCGCGTCGGGATCGAGCGCGGACTGATCCTCGATCGGCGCCTCGGGCACGTCGTTCCGCGCCTGCTGCGCGGCGAGCGCGGCCCAGAGTCCCGCACTCCCCAGCAGCACGAGCGCGACCACGATCACGCTCACTGCGACGACCCGTCGTCTCCGGATCCGATCTCGGTGCGGCCGTCGGCGCAGGGGAGGGGTGCTGCTCATCCTCCCTATTCTTCCATCAGGGGTTCAGGGGGCGGCGGTACACTCGACGCGTGGCAGCAATCAATCTCGGAATGCCGAAGATCCCCGAAGTGCTGGCGCCTCGCCGCGCGTCGCGTCAGATCAAGGTCGGCTCGGTGCTCGTCGGTGGCGATGCCCCGGTCAGCGTGCAGTCGATGACCACCACGCCCACCACCGACATCAACGCGACGCTGC
>JAGQTL010000276.1 GCA_020439035.1 Leucobacter sp.
TGTCGCGACGTCGTACCCGGGTTCCTCGGCGACGAGCTGCTCACCTTCGTAGACGTCCTTGCGGTTGTCAACGCCGAGCAGCACAACCCAGCCCTTCGCCTGGTCGAAGGAGTAGAGGATGCGGTAGTCGCCGGAGCGGATGCGGTAGACCGCACCTTTGTAGCCGACGAGCCGCTTCTTGCTCTTGGCGTCGGGAGCGGGCGACTCCTGCAGCATGCGGACCTTGTCCATCACGTGCGCGACCTCTCTCTGCGGCAGCGCCGTGAGCTGGTTCAGGAAGGTGGGCTTGAGATCGATCTCGTAGCTCATCGCCCGAACACCTCGACGATCAGTGCGTCGATCTCCTGGGCGTTGATCCCACCGCGCTCATCGTCTCGCGTCACTACCAGCGTGCCTACGCTGCCCTCAGCTTCGTCACGCGAGATGATCCCCATCGCGCGGTAGGCGGCCCGCTTTCGCTCCCAGCGAGAACGGTACTCGGGGTCGTGTAGTAGCCCGAGGTGCTCCCAAAAGACCTTGTTTCCGGTCTCGGCGTCGTCGATCGTGAAATCCGGATACCAAACGGTGTCGTCGAACCCCGGAAGGGGTTGCTCGTAGGCGTACGGGATGCCGTGCGCATCTAGCCGGTCCGCGATGATGACCTCCGATTTGGACCTGACGGCGATCCCTGTGCTGGTTCGATGGATGAGTGACGCCTCGAGAAACGTGCCATCGATTTCGATGATGCGAGGCGGCGCGAACAGGTTCGTCTGTCGCCGTGCCGTCTCGGAGTGGATCACCGAGTCGAACCGCTTCAGCTCCGTCAGGTCACCCTGGTGGAGGATGACGACGCGGCGCTGTTGCCGGGTGAGCGCCGTATAGAGGAGTTCTCGGGACATCATCGGAAGCGGATGCGGGAGGACGAGAAACGTCGTTCCGAACTCACTCCCTTGCGCCTTATGGATGGTGACCGCGTATGCCAGCTCCAGGGTTGCGGTGCTTTCTCCCGAGAAGTCGCTCCCCCAGAAACCGTATTTGAAACCCGGCTGGGACGAGAACTCGACCTCCAGCTTCCGTGGTTTTCCCTTGTACGTCGCCTTACTGCCCTTGTATTGGCCGACCACGATGCCGATCTCCCCGTTCGCGATGTAGCCGAGCGCGTCGGCAGGAGGATAGACGTCGGGACGTCGATGGTTCGATGTGTTGATCACCTTGTCACCGTAGACGATTTCTTCGTCGCCGATCGGGTCCGGTGTCGACCAGTACCGGTTCTTCGGGATCGGCCGCCGGAACTGCCGCTGGATGACGCGATTCAGGTCCTTCACGCCGTGAGCACGACCGTTGACCGGCGACAGGATTTGCCAACGCTCGACCTGTTCGGCGGCCCCGGGATTCCCGTTGCGCGCCGGATGGAAGTAGATCTGGCCGTTGAACTCCGACCCGCCGATCGCCCGCTCGAACCCCTGGAGATCGTCGCGGCCGGCGAGTCCCAGTTCTTGCATAATCGCGTCGATCAGCTTGTCGTGCAGGTCTTGTTCAGTCGTCCACTGGATGAGGCGCAGGGTATCGCTTTCCTCAACAGGCGACGCGTTATCGCTCTGCGTGTGGACGACCTTGCCCCAGATCTGATCAGCACCTGGATCCAGCGGTTGTCCGCTGAACCACTCCGCGAGCAACACGTCGTCCCGCTCTTTGCCCTTGACCCGCCGCCGGATGGTGAGCTCGGCGTAACACGGACCGACTCGCGGGAAGCTCGTCTCTATATCAGGCGGTTTCAGTCGATTGACGATATCAACGAAGGGCCGACCGGCGCCGATCGGCGGGAGTTGGCGCGGATCGCCCACCAAGATCAAACGCTCCACTCCGGAGAATGCCGAGAGCGTGGCCGCCAGCTGCTCCTCCGTCAGCATCGAGGCCTCGTCGATGATCACGGTCCGGTAGGCCGTTTCGGGAGGCCTCGTCGAGAGCACGTACGCGCCCGTCCCCCAAAGATACTGGCCGCGCTTGACGAGAAACTGTGCGATCGTCTGCGCTGGCTGCTTCGTGCGGCGCTCGAGCTGGAC
>JAGQTL010000277.1 GCA_020439035.1 Leucobacter sp.
GCCCCCGACCTCGCCTCTCTCCCTCCACCCACCCCGATCCCGAAATATGGACAGAAACTCCGCTCAAGACACCCCGTAAAACAAACTTTCTGTCCTCATCCCGGACTGGTGCGGGGAAGGGAGGACAGAAGGGCCTTCCACTAGGCTCGGTGCATGAGCGTGCGAGTGGACGCCTGGATCTGGGCCGTACGTCTGGCGAAGACCCGCAGCCAGGCGACTGCCGCGTGCAAGGCCGGCCACGTGCGCGTGAACGATGCGACGGCGAAGCCCGCACAATCGGTCGGCATCGGAGATGTCGTGCGGGTGCGCCTCCACGGGTTCGAGAAGATCTACCGAGTGGCCGGACTCGCTGTGCGTCGGGGCAGCGCCGCGGAGGCCGCGCTCTTGTTCGAGGATCTCACGCCCCCACCCCCGCCGAAGGTCGAGCGCCCAGCGGCGGTGATCCGAGACCGCGGAGCCGGACGCCCGACCAAGCGCGACCGCCGCGAGATCGACAAGCTGCGCGGTTTTCACCAGTAGGGGCCTGCAAAGCGTCAGAGAACTGAGCAGCGTCAGTGAAACTTTCGAAGAACAGCTGACGTTGTGCAGATTTGACATCAAGCGCCCGCCGACCGCAGGTCGTCGGTTCGACCACCCCCGAGGTACGGCGTACGCAAACTGTGGAGCCGCCTGTCGGATTTGAACCGACGACCTGTTCTTTACGAGGGAACTGCTCTACCCCTGAGCTAAGGCGGCGCGGCCGGGCGATGCCCGACACAAGCTAAAACTCTACCACGGCTCGGGCGCGCTATTCGCAGCGGGCGGCGTCGGCCGCGGGCACGTCGCCGCGCAAGAGGTAGTCGTCGACGATGCCGTTGATGCAGGCGCTCTTGCCGTAGGCCGTGTGCCCGTCGCCGACGTAGGTCACGAGCACGCCGCTCTCGAGTTGGCCGGCGAGCGACTCGGCCCAGCGGTAGGGCGTTGCGGGATCGCCCGTCGTGCCCACGATCAGCAGCGGATCGGCTCCGGCGCCGCGCACCGGATGGATCACGTCGACGGCCGGCACCGGCCACTTCGCGCAGGTGACGTCGCCGAAGGTCTGGTACTTGCCGGTCACAGGCGCCAGCCGGGATGTCTCCGCCGCATCCGCGCGCATGGCGTCGAAGTCGAGCCGCTCGGGCCGCGGGAAGTCGAGACAGTTGATGGCGGTGAACGCCTCGAGCAGGTTCGTCTCGTACACTCCGCCGATGCGGTCGTTGTAGTCGTCGGCCAGCCGGAAGGCCACGCCGGCCCGGGCCGCGGACACCTCGGTGATGAGCGTATCGAGCTCGGGCCACCGCCATTCGGAGTAGAGCGGCGCGATCAGGGCCGTGAACAGCGTCGTGTCGTAAAGCATGCGCCCGTCCTTCGCGCGGATCGGCGTGCGCTCCACCTCGGCGAGCAGCGCGGCAATGCGCGCCATCCCGCGATCCACCGCGCGCTCGTCGGGCGCACCACCGGTCTTGTCACCCGCCGCCCCGAGCGGGCAACCGTCGCGAGTCAGGCAGTCGGCGACGTAGGCTCGCAGCGCGCCCTCGATCCCCTCGACCTGCTGCCGGCTCAGCTCGTTGATGTCGGCGGCCGGATCCATCGCGCCGTCGAGCACCAACCGGCCCGATCGCTCGGGGAAGGTGTCCGCGTAGAGCGCGCCGATGCGCGTGCCGTACGAGTACCCCAGGTAGTTCAGCTTCGCGTCGCCCACGATGCCGCGCAGCATCTCGAGATCGCGCACGGTCGAGAGCGTATCGACATGCCCGAGCAGCGGCCCTGTCTTGGCCGCGCACGCGGCGCCGAACTCCTCATTCGCCGCGATGCCGTCTTCGATCCACGCATCGCTGCCGTACTCGAGGTAGGCCCCGTCGGCTTCGGGATCGCCGGTGCCGTAGACGAACTCGTCGAGCCCGGCATCGTCAAGGCAGTAGACGGCCGACGAGTCCCCGGTGCCGCGCGGATCCCACCCGATCACGTCGTACCGCTCGCGCACGTCGGCCCCGACCAGTCCGTCCACGTAGTCCCGCACGGCGCTCGCGCCGGCCACGCCCGGCCCGCCGAGGTTGACGAAAAGCGTGCCGATCGGGTCGCCGCCGGTCGCCGGCTGCTTGGCGAGACGGAGCGTGATCCGCTCTCCGCCGGGGTCGGCCCAGTCCAGGGGCGCGTAGACGTCGGCGCACCTCGCGCCGCCGCCGCACGACGACCACTTCGGCCTCTGCGCCGAGTAGTCGGTGAAGCCGGCATCCGGCGTCGCGATCACGGCGCGGCCGCGCGCCCCCGACCCGCCCTCGAGCAGCGCCGTGAGGAACGGCGCGCACGACGTGAGGAACAGCGCCCCCGCGGCGAGCACTGCGACCAGGCCGATGACGGCGCGGCGGTTCACGCGGCCTCCGGCCGGCGGGCGGCCGCCTGCTGCGCCGCCAAACCGGCGAACAGCGCTTCGAGCACGAGACCCGGCGTGACGTTCCGGTGCAGCCGCTCGCGCGCCTTCTCCACCGCCGAGACGGCATCGAGCGCGCGCACCGCGCCCCACCGTTCGGCGCGCTCGGACACCTCCGCCTGCTGCTCGCGGTTGACCGGTTCGAGGCCCGCGCGCATCACCGAGACCAGCATGTCGCGGTACAGCGACAGCAGATCGGTGAGCGCACGATCGATGCCGTCGCGCAGGCTGCGGGTGGCCCGTCGCTTCTGATCCTCTTCGAGCGCTCGCACCTGTGCCCGCAACTGCGGCGGGATCGCCGCGCCCGGTTCGAGCCCCAGGTTGCGCAGCGCATCCTCCCGCTCCGCAGCGTCGAGCTGCTCGGTGTAGGACTCGGCGTCGGCCTGAGCGACCTTCAGCAGCTCCGTCGCGGCGCGCATGCCGTCGCTCAGCGTCTCGACGCCGAGCGC
>JAGQTL010000278.1 GCA_020439035.1 Leucobacter sp.
TCTGCGACGACTACCTCGAGCTCGTGAAGGAACGGGCCCACGGCGCGCTCGGCGATGCGCAGGGGCAGGCGTCGGCGGTCGCAGCGCTCCGTGCCGCCCTCTCGGTCTTCGCCCGCCTGCTCGCCCCGTTCCTCCCCTACGCGAGCGAGGAGATCTGGTCGTGGTTCAACGAGGGCTCGGTGCACCGCGCGCCCTGGCCCGAGTCGGCCGACGTCGCCGCGCTCGCGGGGGCCGACGCGGATCCCGACCTGCTCGGCCTCGTCGGCAGCGCGCTGATCGGCGTCCGCGGCGCGAAGACCGCCGCGAAGGCCTCGCAGAAGATCCCCGTCGAACTCGCTGTGGTCCGGGCCTCGGCGGCCGACGCTGCGCGGCTTGGGCTCGCGGCGAACGACCTCGCCGCGGTGGGCCGCATCGCCGAACTCCGCATCGAGCCGGCCGATACCACCGAGGTGACGGTCGCCGAGATCCGCCTGGCCCAGAGCGAGGCCTGAACGTGCAGCTCGGGACGCGGTGGCAGGCGGGGCAGACCCCGCACCGCGGCGTGCCCGCCGAGCTGCACGTCATCATCGCGGAGCTCGAGTCCGCGCACCCCGGCGCGCAGTCGTGGACGCTCACCTGGCTCGAAGGGCGCCCCCGATGCGCCCTGCAGTGCGAACCGGGATGCGCGGGCTGTGCTGTGCAGCCCGAACCCGTCGCGGTGCTCGCGGACGCGCCTGCGGCCGGCGACTCCGACGCCGATGACGACGACTGGCTGAGCTGAGCCTCCACCTACGAAGGGACGCACCCGTGCACGGATCCACCCCGGTACTCAGCGGAGCGCTCCGCACCGTAATCACGGCGGGGGTCGCCCTCGCACTCGTGCTCAGCACGGGCGGCTGCGCGCTCAATCAGGTGCTGTGGGAGAATCCCACGACACCCGGCTCCGGCGACGCGGTGGCGCCATCCTCCCCCGAAGGCACGTCCGGCGATGACGAGGCCGCGGAGACTCCCGACGATTCCTCGGATGCGGCCGAGGAGGAGATCCCCGAGAAGCCCGCGCCCGACTCGAGCGGCTGGGGGCAGACGAGCGATCGCGACGACCCGGCGCTCAAGCACCCCGCCCTGCCCGCCGACTTTCCCCGCAAAAGGTTTCCGCTCCCGAGCGGCGCGGTGATCGAGGATGCCGGAGCGCGCGGCGGCGGCGCCTGGTTCGTGGTGCTGCACGCCAAGTCGGCGAAGCAGGCGCGGACCTGGTGGCGCGCGGTGATCGCCGACGGCAAGTTCAAGGTCGCGGACGAGGAGACCAACGACGGAGATCTCTCCGCGCGCCTCGTCAAGAAGACCCTGGAGGTCGAGGCGCTCACGATCGCGCAGGACGACGGCTCCGTGCTGCTGAGCTACGACCTCAACGCTCGCTGATCCGAACGGCGTCAGGCGCTGCGCTCATTGGCCGCCGCGGCGTGCAGCACGCGCGGCGGCGCCTCGCCGAGCACCGCTTCCCTCGTCACGATCACCTTGGTGACGGCCTCGTTCGAGGGCACATCGAACATGACCGGCCCGAGCACGTCTTCGAGGATGGCGCGCAAGCCGCGTGCTCCGGTCTTGCGCTCGACCGCGAGTTCGGCGATTGCTTCGAGCGCCGCCGGCTCGAACTCGAGGCCCACCTGATCGATCTCGAACATGCGCTGATACTGCTTAACCAGCGCATTCTTCGGCTCGGTCAGGATGCGCACGAGCGCGGCGACATCGAGCGGGTCGACCGTCGAGACGACGG
>JAGQTL010000279.1 GCA_020439035.1 Leucobacter sp.
GAACTTGATCTTCTCGTTGCAGCGCAGGCAGGGGTTCGGGGTGCGGCCGGCGGCGTACTCGGCGATGAAGTCGTCGACGACGTCCGCCTTGAACCGTTCGCTGAAGTCCCAGACGTAGAACGGGATGCCGAGCAGGTTCGCGACGCGCCGGGCATCCATCGAATCCTCGATCGTGCAGCAGCCGCGCGAGCCGGTGCGCAGCGTCCCTGGCATGCGGCTGAGCGCCAAATGCACGCCGACCACGTCGTGCCCGGCCTCGACGGCGCGGGCTGCGGCCACGGCGCTATCGACGCCGCCGCTCATGGCGGCCAGAATTCTCACCCGCACATTCTACGCGGGTCGGGAGCGGCCCGCGATGGTCGGGGGCCGCTCCTAGAATCGAGGGTGTGAACGCTCCCGACATCCCACCCACCGACTTCGCCGAGGCGCGAGCCGAAGCCGAGCGGCTCACCGCGGAGATCGAGCGGCTGCGCACGGCGTACTATTCGGAGGCCACGAGCCTCGTCTCGGACGCCGAGTACGACGAGATGTTCCACCGCCTCGAGGCGCTCGAGCGGGCGTTCCCCGAACTGGCCGGCCAGGACAGCCCGACGCACGAGGTCGGCGCGGCGATCGTGGCCTCGGGGTTTCCCTCGCACGAGCACGCGGAGCGGATGCTCAGCCTCGACAACGTGTTCTCGATCGAGGAGTTCCGCGAGTGGGCGGAGAAGACGCGGGCGGCCGCCGGCCGCGACGTGAAGTGGCTGAGCGAGCTCAAGATCGATGGCCTCGCCATCAGCCTCGCGTACCGCGACGGCGTGCTCGAGACGGCGACGACGCGCGGCGACGGCCGTGTGGGCGAGAACATCACCGAGAACGTGCGCTACATCTCGGCGATTCCCGAGCGGCTCTCGGGTGACGGCATCCCGGCGTTCTTCGAGGTGCGCGGTGAGGTCTTCCTGCGCGGCGAGGATTTCGATGCGCTGAACGCGCGTCAGCGCGAGCTGCAGGCGGAGTTCGCGGCGGAACAGCTCGCGAAGGGATCCGCCCCCGAGCGCATCCCGACCCGCTATCCGGAGTTCGCGAACGCCAGGAATACCGCGGCCGGCAGCCTCCGGCAGCGCGCCGAGAAGAAGAACCCGCGCGAGCTCGAACTGATGGAGGAGCGCCTCGGCCGGCTCTCGCTCTACGTGCACGGGATCGGGGCGTGGAGCGGTGCGGATCCGGCGGTGTCGCGGGCGGCGGATCCGGCGGCGGATCCGGCGGCACAGCCGACCGTCCCGGCGCTCACGAACCAGAGCGATGCCTACGGGCTGCTCGCGGGTTGGGGGCTGCCGGTGTCGCCCCATTCGCGGCTGTTCGACACGATCGACGAGGTCGCCGGGTTCATCGAGGATTGCGGCGCGCATCGCCACGACGTCGAGCACGAGATCGACGGCATCGTGGTGAAGGTCGACGAGCTGGCGCTGCACGCCGAACTCGGGGCGACGAGCCGGGCGCCGCGCTGGGCCATCGCCTACAAGTACCCGCCCGAAGAGGTGCACACCAAGCTGCTCGATATCCGCGTCGGGATCGGGCGCACGGGCCGCGCGACGCCCTACGCGGTCATGGTGCCCGTGCGGGTCGCCGGTTCGACGGTCGGCCAGGCGACGCTGCACAACCAGCAGGTTGTGCGCGCGAAGGGCGTGCTCATCGGCGATACGGTCGTGCTGCGGAAAGCGGGCGACGTGATCCCCGAGGTGCTGGGCGCGGTCGCGGAGCTGCGCGATGGCACGGAGCGGGAGTGGGTCATGCCCACCGCGTGCCCCGAGTGCGGCTTCACGCTGCGTGCGATGAAGGAGGGCGACATCGACCTGCGCTGCCCGAACGCCCGATCCTGCCCCGCGCAGCTGCGGGGGAGGGTCGAACACATCGGCTCGCGCGGAGGCCTCGACATCGAGGTGCTGGGCGAGATCACGGCCGCCGCGCTCACGCAGCCGGAGACGCCCGCCACTCCGCCGCTGCAGACCGAAGCCGGTCTCTTCGACTTGACGATCGATCAGCTCGTGCCCATCGAGGTGATCGTGCGCGACCCCGAGACGGGTGAGAAGAAGACGGACCCGGAGACGGGCGAGTTCGTGCGGCGGGCGCCGTTCCAGCGCGTCGAGCTCGAGTACCCGCCGGAGGCCGCGGGCATGACCCCGGCGGAGCGACGGAAGGCGGGCCTGCGCAAGGATCACCGGGTGCTGCTGCCGTCGAAGGACGTCGAGACCTTCCTCGCCGAACTGGAGAAGGCCAAGACGAAACCGCTCTGGCGGTTGATCGTCGCACTGAACATCAGGCACGTGGGTCCCGTCGCCGCACGGGCGCTCGCCGACTGGTTCGGCTCGCTCGAGGCCATCCGTGCGGCGACGGCCGAGGAACTCGCTGAGGTGGAGGGCGTCGGCGCGATCATCGCGGAATCGCTGATCGAGTGGTTCGCCGTGGACTGGCATGTCGAGATCGTCGACCGCTGGGCCGCCGCGGGGGTGCAGTGGTCGACGCCCGGCCACCCGGGGCCGGGCGCGGCAGCCGCGGAAGGGGGCGTCCTCGCCGGCCTCACAGTGGTTGCCACGGGAACGCTCGACGGCTTCACGCGCGACGGAGCGAAGGAGGCGATCATCCAGGCGGGCGGCAAGGCGGCCTCGAGCGTGTCCAAGAAGACGGACTACGTCGCCGCGGGGCCGGGCGCGGGATCGAAGCTCGCGAAAGCCGAGGAACTCGGCATCCCCGTGCTCGACGCCGCCCAGTTCGCCGTGCTGGTCGCCGAGGGGCCGGGCGCGCTCGGGCTGGGGCAGCCGGGGCTGGGGCAGCCGGGACTGGGGCAGCCGGGGGAAGGGGCCGGCACGTAGGCCGGGATTCGGCGCTCAGGCCGGGATTCGGCGCTCACATGGTGATCCGCTTGGCGTGCAGCGCGCGGTTTTCCACAGATTGACCGATTGACCGCGTACGGTGCATGGCAATGCTTAGGCTTTCCGCGAGCCGTGCGGTCGAGCGCGGTGCACGGAAGGAGGACGACGTGGATGATCTGGCGGCGCCGCCCGTACGGGCGGCCTGGGCGGCAGCGGATCCGCTGCTTGCGCGGTACTACGAGGAGGAGTGGGGTGTGCCGGTCTACGACGACACCGGCCTGTTCGAGCGCGTGAGCCTCGAGTGCTTCCAGAGCGGGCTCTCCTGGCTCATCGTGCTGCGCAAGCGCGAGGCGTTCCGCGAGGCCTTCGTGGGTTTCGCACCCGAGCGGGTCGCGACATTCGACGAGGCCGATGTCGAGCGCTTGATGGGCGACGCGCGCATCATCCGCAACCACCGGAAGATCCTCGCGACGATCAGCAACGCGCGGGCCGTGCTCGCGCTGCACGAGGCCGGGGAGAGCCTGGCCGAAGTGATCTGGTCGTATTTGCCGGAGCGCTCGCCGGCGCCCGCGAGCGACAAGGAGGTGCCGGCCCGCTCGCCCGAGTCCGCGGCCCTGGCGGCCGAGCTGAAACGCCGGGGCTTCGCCTTTGTCGGGCCGACCACGGCCTACGCGCTCATGGCCGCCATCGGCATGGTCGACCTCCATCTCGTCACGAGCCCGCGCCGCGGCTGCTCGGGGCTGTGGAACGTCGACGGCAGCAGAACCGCGGCGCACCCGGAGCCGATGGGGTTGGCTGGCTGAGCCAGGAGCACCGATGGGCCGAGCCGCGGGGGCGGTTTCGGCCCGGGTAGGATGGTGGGGTTGACCACTTCTCTCTTCAGACGGAGCAGCATGCCTGAAACCAGTGCAGCGGGTGCGCCCGGCGGGGCCGCGGAGATCACGGCGGAGACCGTGCAGCATCTCGCCGGCCTCGCGCGCATCGCCCTGACCGACGCCGAAGTCGCCTCGCTCACGAGCGAGCTCGGCTCGATCCTCACGAGCATCGCGAAAGTGAGCGAGGTCGCGAGCGACGAGGTGCCCGCGACCAGCCATCCGATCCCGATCAACAACGTCATGCGGCGGGACGTCGTCGCGGACGTGCTGTCGCAGGACGAGGCGCTCGCCAACGCGCCCGAGGCCGCCGACGGGATGTTCCGGGTGTCGTCGATTCTGGGCGACGAGCAGTAGGGGGCGCGAACATGACTGAACTGATCCACCTCACCGCTGCCGAGCTCGCCGCGGAACTCGCGTCGGGCGCGGTCTCAGCGGTCGATGCGGCGCAGGCCCACCTCGACCGCATCGCTGCGGTCGACGGCGAGCTCAACGCCTTCCTCCACACCGACGCCGAGGTGTCGCTCGCGGCTGCCCGGGCCATCGACGAGCGCCGCGCCGCGGGGGAGCGGCTCGGTGAACTCGCCGGTGTGCCGCTCGCCATCAAGGACGTGCTCGTCACGACCGACATGCCCTCCACGAGCGGGTCGAAGATCCTCGAAGGCTTCATCTCGCCCTACGACGCGACCGTGGTCGCCCGCGCCCGTGCGGCCGGCCTGGTCGCCATCGGCAAGACCAACATGGACGAGT
>JAGQTL010000280.1 GCA_020439035.1 Leucobacter sp.
TCGAGCATCCACTCCGGCTCGTTCTTGAGCTCGGAGATGTTGCGGACGACCGCCTCGTTGAGCCCGCGTTTCGCCGCGGCTCCGGCCTCGTCGGCATCGTGCCAGCCGAACTCGTAGACACCGAGACCCTCGAGTTCGGGTCGGTCGATCAGAACTTCTGGCATGTTCATCCCCTCGTTCGTCCCATCGTGGGATCCAGGGGCATACCGCACACCCGGTTCCCTGCGACGGTGCAGTAATGTGGGCGTTGCAACGCCCGGCTCGCTCGCGCTCGGATCTGCCGGTTGGACCGGGGTCCGAGCCGCTGAGCACCAACTCCCGAGTCTACAGGCTCGCCGCCGAAATGTCAGGGAAGGCAAGCCTTACCGAACCTCGGTTCGCAGCCAGCGAAAGGAACGATGTGACCAGCACGCGATCGCCCCAGGCCCTCGATCGAAGCCCCTCGGGCACCTCGCGGGCACTTCGGATCTGGGCCTGGATCTCGTTCGTGCTGAACGTGCTCATCATCGCGACGGGCGGCACGGTCCGGCTGACCGGATCGGGCCTCGGCTGCAGCGACTGGCCGGTGTGCACCCCGGGATCGCTCGTCCCCACGCCGGAACTCGGAATCCACGGGCTCATCGAGTTCGGGAACCGCACGATCTCGGGCCCGCTGCTGATCGCCGCGCTCGCGGTGCTGGTGCTGAGCTGGATGATCCGCCGCGAACGACGGGATCTCCTCGTGCTCTCGATCGTCGTGCTCGCGCTCGTCGCCGCGCAGGCCCTGATCGGCGCGTTCGTCGTGTGGCTGCACCTCGACGCGAACGTCGTCGGCGTGCACTACATCATCTCGCTCCTGATCGTTGCGGCGGCCGCCGTCTACCTCGTGCGCACGTACGAAGCGCCGGGGCTGCGCGAACTCGCGGTGCCGCGCGGCTTCCAGATCCTCGCCCACGCCACCTCGTTCGTGGTCGCCGTCACCATCGTCGTTGGCGTGCTCACCACGGGTGCCGGCCCGCACTCCGGCGACGCGAACATCCAGCGCGACGGGTTCGACGCCTCCGTCCTGGAGCACGTGCACGCCGTCCCCGGCTACGTCTCGCTCGCCCTCGTCATCGCGCTCGTCGTGTGGGCCGCGAGGAGGCGACTCCGCCCGCTGCGCTGGAGCCTGGCGCTCCTCATCGCGCTCCTGGTGCAGATCCCGGTCGGCCTCTACCAGGCGCGGAACGGCCTCCCGCCGTTCGCGGTCGGCGTGCACATGGTCTTCGCCTCGCTCGTGACGGCCGCGCTGGCCGTCGCCGTGATGCGGACGAAGCGGCCGGCCGCGGTTCAGCCCGCAGCCGGGGAGGTCAGTTCGCCGCGCTGAGCGCCTGCGCGATGTCGGCCCACAGGTCGTCGACGTGCTCGATGCCGATGCTCAGGCGCACGAGCGACTCGGGCACCTGCACGGGCTCCGAGGGCTGCCGGCGGCGGCGTTCCGCGAGCGATTCGACGCCGCCGAGGCTCGTGGCCGGCGTGATCAGGCCGAGCGCGTGCACGAAGGCATCGGCCCGCTCGGCCGAGGCGAGCTCGATCGAGATCATGGCGCCGAACCCGGCCAGCTGCGCGCGCGCGAGCTCGTGCCCGGGGTCGGTCGGCAGACCGGGATAGCGCACGCGGCGGAGGCCGGGCGCCGTGCTCAGGCGGCCGGCGAGCACCCCCGCGGTCTCCTCAGCCCGGTCGAGCCGAAGCGCCAGTGTGCGCAGCCCCCGGAGGGCGAGCCAGCACTCGAAGGGCCCGGGGATCGCGCCGCGCAGGGTGCGGTCGGTGTGGAGCCGCGATCGGAGCTCGGCGTCGGCGGCCACCACGAGCCCGAGCAGCACGTCCGAGTGCCCCGCGATGAACTTGGTCGCCGAGTGAACCACGAGGTCGGCCCCGAGTGCGAGCGGGCGCTGGCGCAGCGGGGTGCTGAACGTGTTGTCGACGGCGACGAGCGCGCCGGCCTCACCGGCGGCCGCGATCAGCGCGGGCAGATCGAGCACCTCGAGCAACG
The DNA here is from genome assembly GCA_020439035.1 of Leucobacter sp. GTDB lineage: Bacteria > Actinomycetota > Actinomycetes > Actinomycetales > Microbacteriaceae > Leucobacter. The sequence goes on from JAGQTL010000280.1 coordinate 2,012, forward strand.
GGTTCGTCGGCGATTCGAGCCAGACGAGGGCGGCGCCCGAAAGCGCCATCCGTGTCGCGTCGAGGTCGGTCGGATCGATCTCGCGCAGCACGAAGCGCCCCGCCTGGGCGAGCCTGCGCGCCAGCCCGATCGTGCCGTTGTAGGAGGTGCTCGGCACCGCAACGGTGCCGCCGACCGGCACGAGCTCGAGCACGGCGGCGACGGCGGCCATGCCCGACGCGTACGAGAGGCCGGGGAGCTCCGCTCCCTCGAGCGCGCCGACCGCCTCCTCCAGCGGGTCCCAGGTCGGGTTCGACATGCGGGCATACATCCGCTGACCGGGCTCCGGCGCGCCCGCGCCGACGAAGGTGGAGCTGAGCGTGATCGGCGGGTTCAGCGGCGCGTCCTCCGTGGGATCCGGCCTACCGAGGGCGACGACGGCGGTGCTGGGGTGGATCGGCTGCTGCGGTTCGTGCATGCTCCCAGGGTAGACCCGCCGAAGGGCGTCCTCCGCGCGCGGCTCAGAACGGGAGCAGCGGATCGATCGCGATCGCGAGCGAGAGCACGGAGAGGTAGGCGATCGACCCGTGGAAGACGCGCATCGGCTTGCCCTCCCGCCCCCGGATCGCGTGGCTGTAGAGCTGATGCGACTCGGCGATGAAGTAGGCGCCAGAGGCGACCGCCGTGATCGTGTAGACCCACCCCATCTGGGCGATCGGGATGAGGAGCAGGCTGGAGGCGACCGTGGCCCAGGTGTACAGGATGATCTGCAGGCCGACGGTGGTGCGCCCGCGAACGACCCCGAGCATGGGGACGCCTGCGGCCGCGTAGTCCTCGCGGTAGCGCATCGAGAGGGGCCAGTAGTGCGCCGGGGTCCAGAGGAAGATCACGAGGAAGAGCACCCAGGCCGGCCAGCCGACATCGCCCGTGACGGCGGCCCAGCCGATGACGACCGGGAAGCAGCCGGCGATGCCCCCCCAGATGATGTTCTGCTCGCTGCGCCGCTTGAGCCAGAGGGTGTACACGACGACGTAGGTGAAGATCGCCGCGAGGCCGAAGGCGGCCGCCAGCCAGTTCGTCGTCACCGCGAGCCAGATGATCGAGAGCACCCCGAGCACCCACGCGAAGATCAGCGCATTGCGGTCGGAGATCTCGCCGGTGACCAGCGGGCGGTTCTCGGTGCGCTTCATCACCCGGTCGGCGTCGCGATCGATGTAGCAGTTGAAGGCCCCGGCGGAGCCGGCGCTCAGCGCGCCGCCGATCAGAGTGGCGATGACGAGCCAGAGATTCGGGAGCGCGCCCTCCGCGAGGATCATCGCGGGCACCGTGACGACCAGCAGCAGTTCCATGACCCGCGGCTTCGTGAGCGCGACGTAGGCGGCAATCGTGCGGCGGAAGCCGATACCTTGGCTACGGGGCGCGGGGGTCGATGCGGTCACGGTCACGGGCTCAGAGTGGGCAGACACAGCCTCTATGCTACTCGCTCGCACGCTAGGCTTGTCGTCGGTGGTAACAGGATCGGGCGCGCGCGTGACCCGGCGAGGAGAGGCTGAGTAGTGGCGAACGAACTGCTGTGGAACGAGCTCGATGATCGGGCGGTCGATACGGCGCGCGTGCTGGCCGCCGATGCCGTCGAGAAGGTGGGGAACGGGCATCCCGGCACCGCCATCAGCCTGGCACCCGCCGCCTACCTCCTCTACCAGCGCGTGATGCGGCACGACCCGAACGATACGGCGTGGATCGGCCGCGACCGGTTCATCCTCTCCGTGGGTCACAGCTCGCTCACGCAGTACGTCCAGCTCTATCTCGGCGGGTTCGGGCTCGAGCTCTCCGACCTCGAGGCGCTGCGCACCTGGGGCTCGAAGACGCCGGGGCACCCCGAATACGGCCACACCGCGGGCGTCGAGATCACCACGGGGCCGCTCGGGCAGGGCCTCGCGTCGGCCGTCGGGTTCGCCTACGCGCAGCGCTACGAGCGCGGGCTCTTCGATCCGGATGCCGCCCCGGGCACGAGCCCGTTCGACCACCGCGTCTACGTGCTGGCGGGTGACGGCGACCTGCAGGAGGGCGTGACGAGCGAGGCCGCTTCGCTCGCCGGCCATCAGGAGCTCGGCAACCTGATCGCGATCTACGATGCGAATCAGATCTCGATCGAGGACGACACGGACATCTCGTACAGCGAGAACGTGCGTATGCGCTACGAGGCATACGGCTGGCAGGTGCTCGAGGTCGACTGGCGCAAGGACGGGAGCCCGTCGGAATACACGGAGGATCTGCCCGCCCTCGACGCCGCGATCCGCGCCGCGCAGGCCGAGACGAACCGGCCCAGCCTGATCATCCTGAAGACCATCATCGGCTGGCCCTCGCCCGGCAAGCAGAACTCCGGCGGGATCCACGGCGCCGCACTCGGCGCGGAGGAGCTCGCCGGCCTGAAGGTCGCACTCGGGTTCGACCCCGAACAGCACTTCGCCGTGGCCCCCGAGGTGATCGCGCACACGCGGTCGCTCGCGGATCGCGCCGCGCAGGCGCACGCCGAGTGGCAGCGGGCGTTCGATCAGTGGGCGACGGTCAACCCCGAGCGCAAGGCCCTGCTCGATCGGCTCGAGGCGGGGGCGCTGCCAGCGGAGGCGGGCGAGGTGCTGCCGACCTTCGAGGCGGGCACGAGCGTCGCGACGAGAGCCGCGAGCGGCAAGGTGCTCAATGCGCTCGCCGGCGTCATGCCCGAGCTGTGGGGCGGATCCGCCGATCTCGCAGGTTCGAACAACACGACGATCGCCGGCGCGGCATCCTTCGTGCCGGCGCATCACTCGACCGCCTCATGGTCGGGCAACCCCTACGGCCGGGTGCTGCACTTCGGCATCCG
>JAGQTL010000281.1 GCA_020439035.1 Leucobacter sp.
CGCTCAAGGGCATCGCGTGGGCGCGCGTGCGCGCGGGGGCCTGCGGCGGCGCACCGGTCGCGCTGATCGCCGAGGGCGAGCATCACGCCACGCTCGAGACCGCGGAGTGGCTGCAGGAGACCCAGGGCGTGCGCGTGCGCTGGCTGCCCATCGACCACGAGGGCGTGCTGCGCCCGGCGGTGCTGACGGCGGCGCTCGCCGAGGAGGGCCCCGAGAACGTCGCCCTCGTCTCGTTCCTCTGGGCGAACAACGAGGTCGGTGCCGTGCAGCCGGTGGCGGAGCTGTGCGCGGTGGCGCGGCAGGCGGGTGTGCCGGTGCACGTCGACGCCGTCGCCGCGCTGGGCAGGCTGCCCGTGAGCCTTCGCGATTCCGGCGCCTCGGCGATCTCCGTCTCGGCGCACAAGATCGGGGGCCCAGTCGGAGTCGGCGCGCTGCTGCTCGGCCGCAGCACGGAGGCGGATCCGCTCTTCCACGGCGGGAAGCAGCAGCGTGCGCGCTCGGGCACCCAGAATCCCGCGGGGGCGATCGCCTTCGCCACCGCGCTCGAGCAGTGCACGGGGACGGCTCACGAGCAGCGGCTCGCCCGCCTGGATGCGCTGCGCGATCGCCTGGTCGCCGGCGTGCGCGCCGCGGTGCCCGATGCGGTCCTGCGCGGACCGGATCCGGGCGCGGCGCGGGCCCCCGGCAACGCGCACTTCACGTTCCCGGGCTGCCAGGGTGACTCGCTGGTCTTTCTGCTCGACACGGAGGGCATCTCGGCCTCCGTCGGCTCGGCGTGCCAGGCCGGAGTGCCCGAGACCTCGCACGTTCTCCTCGCCATGGGGGTGCCGGAGGAGGAGGCGCGCGGCGCCCTGCGGCTCACGCTCGGATTCGAGACGAGCGACGCCGAGGTGGATGCGTTCCTCGCAGCCCTACCCGGCGCAGTGGAGCGGGCACGGGCGGCCGGGCTGAGCTAGCGGCGGCTCGAACGCCCGGCAGCTCGAACGCTCGGCGGCTCGAACGCTCGGCGCGGTCGGCCCGTGATCAGGCGGCCTCGGCGGCGACCGGGAGCGCCCGATCGATCGTGAACTGCCCGAGCACGCGCGTGCCCAGGTAGACCACCGCGCTCTGGCCCGGGGCGACGCCGAGCAGCGGCTCGGCATGCTCGAGGTCGACCTCCGCCACGAACTCATGCGTCGCCTCGGCCCGGTGCTGCTCGGTGCGCTCGGATTCGAGGATCGGCACCAGGCGCCCCGTTGCCGGCACGGGGTCGGCATGCGCGCGGATCTGCACTTCGCAGGCGAAGGACTCGGCGAGGTCGAAGCCGGGCTCGCCGGTGAGGCTGAAGCGGCCGCCGGCGATGGATCCGATCGCGAGGCGCTCCTTCGCGCCCACGACCACCTGGTTCGACACCGGCCGGATCGAGAGCACGTAGCGCGGCTTGCCGTCTGCGGCCGGATGCCCGATCGCGAGCCCCCGGCGCTGCCCGATGGTGTAGCCGTGCGCCCCGTCGTGCGTGCCGATCACCTCGCCCGACTCGTCGACGATCTCGCCGGGCGAGCGCTCGATGTGGTCGTTCAGCCACCCCCGGGTGTCGCCGTCCGGGATGAAGCAGATGTCGTGGCTGTC
>JAGQTL010000282.1 GCA_020439035.1 Leucobacter sp.
TTCTACTCGATGTTCGGCTTCCAGCGCACGGGCGACGCCCAGTGGGCCGCCGGCGACCAGATGGCCCGCGGGTTCATCATGGGCGCGACCGCGGGTCGGACGACGCTGACGGGCGAGGGCCTGCAGCACGCCGACGGCCACTCGCTCGCGCTCGCCGAGACGAACCCCGCCGTCGTCTCCTACGATCCGGCCTACGGGTACGAGATCGCGCACATCGTGCGTTCGGGCATCGAGCGCATGTACGGCGGCACGCACCCCGATCCCAACGTGATGTACTACCTGACCGTGTACAACGAGCCCATCATCCACCCGGCCGAGCCCGAGGGCCTCGACGTCGACGGCGTGATCCGCGGCATCTACCAGGTGAGCCCCGGCACGGGGAACGGCGTCAAGGCGCAGATCTTCGCCTCCGGCGTCGCGGTGCCGTGGGCGATCGAGGCGCAGCAGATCCTCGCCGAAGACTGGGGCGTCGACGCCGCGGTGTGGAGCGTGACCAGTTGGGCGGAGCTTCGCCGCGACGGTCTCGAGGCCGAGCGCCACAACTTCCTCTCGCCCGAAGACGAGGTGCGCGTGCCCTACCTCACGAGCAAGCTGGCCGGAGCCGAGGGCCCCGTGGTCGCGGTCTCCGACTGGGCCACCTCCGTTCCCGACCAGATCCGCCAGTTCGTACCGAACGACTACTCGGTGCTCGGCGCCGACGGTTTCGGGTTCTCGGATACCCGGGCCGCGGCACGCCGCTTCTTCCACATCGACCGCGAGTCCGTCGTCGTGCGGGTGCTGCAGCGGCTCGCCGCCCAGGGCAAGATCGATGCCGCGCTCCCCCGTCGGGCTGCCGAGCAGTACCGTCTGAGCGATGTCAATGCGGGCACGACCGGCGGCGCCGGCGGCGAGGCCTGACCCGAAGCGATACACGAATGGAACGATCGAAGGATCGCGAGCTGGCCTGGCTCCGACAGATTGCCGGCGAGCTCGCGACTCAGACCGTCACCCGGCTCGAGGAGACGCTGCCCTGGTACAGCCAGATGCCGCCGGGGCGGCGGAGCGCCGTGGGGCTCGTGGCGCAGACCGGGATCAGCTCGTTCATCCAGTGGTACGACGATCCGAGCGCCACGCCGTGGATCGCGAGCGATGTCTTCAGCGCCGCGCCGCGCGAACTGCTGCGGAGCATCAGCCTGCAGGAGACCCTGCAGCTCATCCGCGTCGTGGTCTCGGTCGTCGAAGAGCGGGTGGCGCCGCGCAGCGAGCAGTTGCGCGAGGCGGTGCTGCACTATTCCCGCGACGTCGCATTCGCGGCCGCCGATGTCTACGCTCGGGCGGCCGAGGCGCGCGGGCTGTGGGATGCGCGCCTCGAAGCGCTGGTGGTCGATTCGATCCTCACCGGGGAGAGCGACGACGAGCTGCCGAGCCGGATCGCGGCGCTCGGCTGGCACGGCACCGGGGAGGCCGCCGTGCTCGTCGGCACCTCGGAACGCGTGGTCGATGTCGATCAGATCCGCCGCACCGCGCGGCACTGCGGAGCGGACGTGCTCGTCGGCCTGCAGGGCACCCGGCTCGTCCTCGTCCTCGGCCGCGTCGCTCTCGAGGCGAAGGAGCCCGGCGGGCCCGTGCCCGAGGCGCTCCCATTCATCGACATCGCCCGGAAGCTGACGGAGTTCTTCTCCGACGGCGCGCTCGTGCTCGGGCCACCGGTCGAGAACCTCGTCAGCGCCTCGCGGAGTGCGCGGGCCGCGCTCGCCGGGATCGCGGTGGCCCGCTCGTGGCGCGCCGCATCGAGGCCCGTCGAAGCGGACGAGCTGCTGCCCGAACGCGCGCTCGCGGGCGATGGGCTCGCGCGTCGAACGCTGATCGAGCAGATCTACGATCCGCTCATGGCCCATTCGAGCGAGCTGCTCGAGACGCTCTGGTGCTACCTCGATAACGGGCGCTCGCTCGAGGCCACCGCGCGCGAGCTCTTCGTCCACCCGAACACCGTCCGCTACCGGCTGAAGAAGGTCAGCGAAGTCATCGGCTGGAATGCGACCGGCGCTCGCGAAGCGCTGATCCTGCAGTCCGCGCTGATCGTCGGTTCGATCGCGCAGCACGGCGGCAAGCGATCGCACGCCAAGAAGTGAATCTGTCGACCACCCACAACGTTTTTCGCGATTCTTCGGTATGAATATGCAGTTTCGGCCTCCGGGATCTGAGAAACTGGAACACGTGATTGTTGTCGTCTGCCCGGGACAGGGCTCTCAGACCCCGGGATTCCTCACCGAATGGCTCGCCGATCCGGCAGCCCGCGCCTTCATCGAACTCGCGTCGGAGCGCGCGGGCGTCGACCTTGCGAAGCACGGCACCGAAAGCGACGCGGACACGATCCGCGACACCCGGATCGCGCAGCCGCTGATCGTCGCGGCCAGCATTCTCGCCTGGCGCGCGCTCGGAGAGCGGGCATCGCTCGGGTCCGTCGGCATCGCGGGGCACTCGGTCGGCGAGTTCGCCGCCGCCGCAGCTGCTGGGGTGCTCGATTCGGGCGACGCGCTCGAACTCGTGGGCGTGCGGGGCCGGGCGATGGCCGAGGCCGCGACCCGGGCCGAGACCGGCATGAGCGCGGTCGTGGGCGGCACGGAGGCCGATGTGCTCGCCAAGATCGCCGAGCACGGGCTCACCGCCGCGAATCGCAACGGCGGCGGCCAGATCGTCGCGGCCGGCGGCATCGAGCCTCTCGCCTCGCTCGCAGCCGACGCGCCCCGGGGCGCCCGGGTGATTCCGCTGCAGGTGGCCGGCGCCTTCCACACCGACTACATGGCGAGCGCCGTGCCGGTGCTCGCTTCCGCCGCCGAACGGGTCACCGCCCATGACCCCGTGCAGCCGCTCTGGAGCAACGCCGACGGCGCCCTCGTCACGAGCGGAGCCCGCTTCGTGGAGCTCCTCGTCTCCCAGATCGCCAATCCGGTGCACTGGGACGCCTGTATGGAGGGCTTCCAGCAGGCCGGCATCACCGGCCTGATCGAGCTCGCCCCCGCCGGGGCGCTCACCGGCATCGCCAAGCGCGCGCTCAAGGGCGTTCCCGCGGTCGCGGTGAAGACCCCGGCCGACCTCGATGCCGCCGCCGAGCTCCTCGCCGATATCTCCTGATTCACACGGAAGGATCCGAGTAATGAGCAAGCTGGTTCAGACCACGGGACCCGCCCACACCCGCATTCTTTCCGTGGGTGCGGCCCGCGGCGATCTCGACGTGCCGAACGACGATCTCGTCGGCCCGATCGACTCGTCCGACGAGTGGATCCGGCAGCGCACCGGGATCATCCAGCGCCGCCGCGCAAGCGAAGCGCTCGGCGCCGTCGACCTCGCCGTCGCCGCGGGCGAAGAGGCGATCGCTCGATCCGGAGTCGATCGCGCCGATATCGACGGCGTCATCATCTCGACCATTTCGAACGTCGCGGTGACGCCATCGATGGCATCGCTCGCGGCGCATCGCCTGGGCCTCACCCCCGCAGCAGCATTCGACATCTCCGCCGCCTGCGCGGGCTACGTCTACGGCGTCGGCCAGGCCGATGCGCTCGTCCGTGCCGGCACCTGCAAGAACGTGCTCGTGATCGGCGCCGAGAAACTCTCGGAGCTCGTCGACCCGACCGATCGCTCCATCTCGTTCCTCCTCGCCGACGGCGCGGGCGCCGTCGTCGTCGGCCCGAGCGACCGCACGGGCATCGGCCCGACGGTATGGGGCTCGGATGGCGAGAAGTGGGACACCATCCGCATGACCTCGACGTTCGACGAATACCGCAGCGACCCGACCGAAGTCGCGTGGCCGACGCTGCGCCAGGACGGCCAGACCGTCTTCCGCTGGGCGGTCTGGGAGATGGCGAAGGCCGCGCGGCAGACGCTCGAGGTCTCGGGCATCGAGCCCCACGATCTCGCCGCGTTCATCCCCCACCAGGCGAACATGCGCATCATCGACGAGTTCGCGAAGCAGCTGAAGCTGCCCGAGAGCGTCGTGATCGCGCGCGATATTGAAATGCAGGGAAACACATCCGCCGCCTCGATCCCGCTCGCCATGCACGCCCTCCTCGAGGAGCATCCCGAGCTCTCCGGCGGCCTCGCCCTGCAGATCGGCTTCGGCGCCGGGCTCGTCTACGGCGCTCAGGTGGTGGAGCTGCCGTAGGGCGCCTTCCACACGCACCGCGGGGCGCGCCGCTCCCCCGCACCGCGTTCAGCCCACTAGACTCACTGACCGACACAGAACACCAACCCAAGGAGAATCCCATGGCACACAGCAACGAAGAGATCCTGGCCGGCCTCGCCGAGCTCATCAACGACGAGACCGGCATCGCCGCGGACGTCGTCGCGCTCGACAAGTCGTTCACCGACGACCTCGACATCGATTCGATCTCGATGATGACCATCGTCGTGAACGCCGAGGAGAAGTTCGACGTGAAGATCCCCGACGAGGAGGTCAAGAACCTCAAGACCGTCGGCGACGCCGTGACCTTCATCGCGGGTGCCCAGGCCTGAGCCCATTCTGTCGGCGCCGATCCTCTCTCGTTGGATTGAGGATCGGCGAAGCCGACCCAGCCGAGTCGCAGGCCGACCCTCGCCCGGCTGAGATCCGATTCGAACCCCCGAGCACGCGGAGCACGCAACATGACGAAGAAGATTGTCGTAACCGGTATCGGCGCCTCCACTCCCATCGGCGGCACCGCAGCCGAGAGCTGGGCAGCCCTGCTCGCCGGAGAATCGGGTATTCGCACGCTCGATAACGACTGGGCCGAGCAGTACGGCCTGGCGGTCGACTTCGCCGGCCAGGCGAAGGTCCGGCCCGATGAGGTGCTGGAGCGCCCGGTCGCGAAGCGTTTGGACCCGTCGAGCCAGTTCGCCCTCGTCGCCGCCATGGAGGCGTTCGCCGACGCCGGCTCGCCCGAGATCCCGTCGGAGCGCCTGGGCGTCGACTGGGCCACCGGCATCGGCGGCCTGTGGTCGCTGCTCGACGCGTGGGACACGCTGC
>JAGQTL010000283.1 GCA_020439035.1 Leucobacter sp.
GGCGTTCGCCTACAACGTGGCGGCGATCCCCATCGCGGCGCTCGGCATGCTGAACCCGATGCTCGCCGGCGCGGCGATGGCGTTCTCGAGCGTGTTCGTCGTGGGCAACAGCCTGCGGCTGCGCGGTTTCCGCAGCGTCACGGCGACGCGACGAGGCGAGAGGAGGCGTGCATGACCCCGCACATGGAGGGCGCAGTGGACGCGCCGAGCGAGATCCATCATCATCACGGCTACATCAGCGACAAGGATCGCTACCTCGGCCGGATGAAGCGGATCGAAGGGCAGGCGCGCGGCATCGCGAAGATGATCGACGACGACAAGTACTGCATCGACATCCTCACGCAGATCAGCGCGCTCACCCGGGCGATCCAGGGCGTCGCTACCGGGCTGCTCGACGACCACCTGAAGCACTGCGTGCTCGACGCGGCCAAGGCCGGCGACGACGCGGAGGCCTTGCTGAAGATCCAGGAGGCCACCGACGCGATCACCCGGCTCGTCAGGTCCTGAGAGGCCGCGCGTCATGGGAGTCGGCCACGTTCATGGCCCCGTCACCGCAGAGGCGGGCGGGCCGGGCGATCATCGCGGGCGGCTGTGGGTCGTCTTCGCGATCACGGTCGTGATCCTCCTGGCGCAGGTGGTCGGCTCGGCGCTCACCGGGAGCCTGGCGCTCCTCACCGATACCGCGCACGCCCTGGTCGATGCCTCCGGGCTGCTCGTGGCGCTCATCGCCGTGGCGCTCATGCTCCGGCCCGCGAGCCCGAAGCGCACGTGGGGGTTCCGCCGCATCGAGGTCATCGCCGCGCTCGCGCAGGCCACGCTGCTGCTCGGAGTCGGCGCCTACACGGCGTTCGAAGGCGTGCGGCGACTGTTCGCGCCGCCGGAGGTGCCGGCGATCGAGCTGCTGATCTTCGGCCTTGTCGGTTTTGCGGCGAACCTGGTCTCCATCGCGGTGCTCGCCTCCAGCCGAGCCGCGAACTTCAACATGCGCGCGGCGTTCCTCGAGGTGCTGAACGATGCGCTCGGGTCGCTCGGCGTCATCGCCGCCGCGATCGTCATCGCGACCACCGGATTCCAGCGGGCCGACGCGATCGCCGGCCTGCTGATCGCGGCCCTCATCGTGCCGCGCGCGTTCAAGCTGATGCGGGAGACGACCAGCGTGCTCATGGAGTTCACGCCCGAGGGGCTCGACCTCGAAGAGGTGCGCCGCCACATCCTCTCGATCGACCACGTGATCGAGGTGCACGACCTCCACGCCTCGACGGTCGCGACCGGCCTGCCCACGCTGACCGCGCACGTGGTGGTCGACGACGAGTGCTTCGTCGACGGGCACGCGGCGGGGGTGCTGCGCCGGATCCGGAGCTGCGTGGCGCACCACTTCGAAGTGTCGATCCACCATTCGACGTTCCAGGTCGAGACCGCCGAGATCGCGGATCACGAGCCCGAGGCCCCGACCCACGACTGACCGGCCGCTGCGCGGGGTGCGGAGGGGGGCGGTGCGGGGGGCGCGGTGCGGGGGCCCGCGCCCAAGAAAGGACAGATAGTCCGCTTCTCAGGGGGTTATGAGCGGACTGTCTGTCCTTTTTTCGGAGGGGAGGGGAAGGGATGAGTGGGAAAAAAAGGGGGGGGGGGAGG
>JAGQTL010000284.1 GCA_020439035.1 Leucobacter sp.
TCGGCATCGGCAAGGGCACGGTTTCGCTCGAGGATCTCGAATGCGCGGAGCTCATCTTCGTGGTTGGCCAGAACCCGGGCACGAACCATCCGCGCATGCTCAGCTCCCTTTCGGCGTGCCGGAGGAACGGCGGCAAGGTCATCGCGGTGAATCCGCTGCCCGAGGCCGGGCTCATGCGGTTCAAGGATCCGCAGACGCCGAGCGGCCTCTTCGGCGACGGCGACCAGATCAGCGACGAGTTCCTGCAGATCAAGGTCGGCGGGGACCAGGCGCTGTTCCAGGCGCTCGGCCACCTGCTGCTGCAGAAGGAGGCGGAGTCGCCGGGCACGATCGTCGACCGCGCGTTCGTCGACGCCGCGACCGACGGTTTCGCGGAGTACGCAGCAGCGCGCGCCGAGCTGGACTGGGACGAAACGCTGAAGGCGACCGGCCTCACGCGCGACGAGATCGAGCACGCCGCCGAGCTGCTCGCCGCGTCGAAGGCGACGATCTTCTGCTGGGCGCTCGGCATCACCCAGCAGCCGCATTCGGTCGACACCATCAAGGAGATCATCAATCTCCTGCTGCTGCAGGGCAACTTCGGCAAGCCGGGTGCGGGCGCCTGCCCGGTGCGCGGGCACTCGAACGTGCAGGGCGACCGCACCTTCGGCATCTGGGAGAAGCCCGACGACGGCCTGCTCGACCGCATCGACGCGGAGTTCGGCATCGCGTCCCCGCGCCACCACGGCTACGATTCGACCGAGTCGATGCACGCGATGCACGAGGGCAGGATCGACGTCTTCGTCTCGCTGGGCGGCAACCTCGCCCTTGCGAACTCCGACACGGAGTTCATGGAGGAGGGCCTGAAGCGAACCGGCCTGACGGTCCACATCTCGACCAAGCCGAACCGCTCGCACGTGGTCCACGGCAAGACCTCCATCATCCTGCCGACGCTCGGCCGCACCGATCTCGACGACAAGCATCCGGGCGGTGCGCAGTTCCTCTCGGTCGAGAACTCCATGTCGGTGATCAGCCGCACCCAGGGCCGGTTGAAGCCCGTGTCCGACCACCTGCTCGCCGAACCGGTCATCCTCGCCCGTATGGCGCACGCGATCTTCGGGCCCGACCACGCGGTCGACTGGAAGGCGATGGCCGAGGACTACGACGTGATCCGCGACCACTGCTCGCGCGTGATCCCCGGTACCGAAGACTACAACGCGCGCGTGCGCACCCGCTACGGATTCGTGCTGCCGAACCCGCCCCGCGACCGCCGCAGCTTCGCCACGCCGCAGGGCCGGGCGCAGTTCACTGTGCGCGAGATGGAGTACCTCTCGCCGCCGGCCGGGCACCTCGTGCTGCAGACCATGCGTTCGCACGACCAGTACAACACCACGTTCTACGGGCTCGACGACCGCTACCGCGGGATCAAGGGCGGCCGCCGGGTCATCCTGATCCATCCCGACGATCTCGCCGAGGCCGGGTTCGCGGATCGCGACCTGGTCGACGTGGTCTCGGTCTACCGCGGCGAGGAGCGGCGCGCCGAGCGCTTCCGCCTCGTCTCGTACCCGACCGCGCGCGGCTGCGTCGCCGCGTACTTCCCCGAGGCGAACTCGCTCGTGCATCGCGACCTCGTGGCGCGCGAGTCGAACACTCCGGGCTTCAAAGCCGTGATGGTGCGCTTCGAGGCGCGCGAGGACGACGGGATCGAACGCGGAGAGGGTTCCACCGGCGATCGGTAGGGATGTGAGCGGGGGCGTCTTCGTGCTCGGTTCCGACCGTTAGAATCGTTGTCGGCATTGCAACCCGACCCAAGGAGCACCAGGTGGCATTCGTAGACGCGGTGATCGCACGCGAGATTCTCGATTCGCGCGGCAACCCGACCGTAGAGGTCGAGGTCGGCCTGAGCGACGGCTCGGTCGGCCGCGCGGCCGTGCCGAGCGGTGCTTCGACGGGTGCGTTCGAGGCCTATGAGCTGCGCGACGGCGACGCGGGCCGCTACCTGGGCAAGGGGGTCACCCGGGCGGTCGACGCCGTGTTCGACGAGCTCGGCCCGGCGATCGCCGGCGAGCTGATCGACGCGAGCGACCAGCGCACGATCGACGAGGCGCTGAAGACGGTCGACGGCACCGACAACAAGCAGCGCGTCGGCGCGAACGCGATCCTGGGCGTGAGCCTCGCGGTCGCGCACGCCGCAGCAGAGTCGGCCGGACTGCCGCTTTTCCGCTACCTCGGCGGGCCGACGGCGAATACGCTGCCCGTGCCGCTCATGAACATCATCAACGGCGGCGCCCATGCCGACACCGGCGTGGACATCCAGGAGTTCATGGCCGTGCCGCTCGGTGCCGAGACCTTCAGTGAGGGCCTGCGCTGGGGCGTCGAGGTCTACCACTCGCTCAAAGCCCTGATGCAGGAGAAGGGCCTCGCCACGGCGCTCGGCGACGAGGGCGGCTTCGCCCCCGACCTGCCGAACAACGCGGCGGCGCTCGACCTCATCGTCGAGGCGATCGAGCGCGCGGGCTACACCCCGGGCACCGACGTGGCGCTGGCCCTCGACGTAGCCTCCACGGAGTTCTTCGCCGACGGGGTCTACCGCTTCGAGGGGCAGGATCGCACGGCCGCCGACATGATCGCCTACTACGCGGATCTGCTCGCGCGGTACCCGCTGGTGTCGATCGAGGATCCCCTGGCCGAGGACGACTGGGCGGGCTGGCAGCAGCTCACCGCCGAGCTCGGTGACCGCGTGCAGCTCGTCGG
>JAGQTL010000285.1 GCA_020439035.1 Leucobacter sp.
TCTTGCCCTGCTCGTCCTTGGCGGCATGGTAACCGCCGTTCTCCTTCAGGTCGCCCTCTTCGCGCGCGGCTTCGATGCGCGCGGCGATGCTCCGCCGGCCCTCGGTGCTCAACTGCTCGAGCTCTCCGGCGAGCCGATCGTAGGCTTCCCGGGTCAGCCAGGTCTGGTTCTCGGCCACTCCGGCCCCTTTCTGCGCGTGAAGCCCCGGCGACGCGGCCGGGGCTCTCCGCCGATAGTCTACTCGGCGCCCGCCGTCATGATCCAGCAGCTGTGCACCCGCCCCGTGGTCGCGCGATAGGTCGTGAGGATCGTCTCCGTGAAGCTCCGCGTGCGCACGTCGCTCTCGGGGAGCTCGAGGACCCGCCAGCCCACCGTCGAGAACGACGGGCTCAGCGCCTCGATGGCGCAGGCGACCGGCGCGCCCGAGGGCGCCGTGACGTCGAAGTCGAGGGTGACGGTGCGGTCGTCCACGACCTCGTAGTGCACGACCGTGAACTCCAGGTCGCTCGACTCCCACCAGCGGCCGAAGACGAGCACGCCGCCGATCAGTGCGAGCAGTACGGCGCCGAGCGCCAGGCCGGCGCGGCGGTCGACGCGGCGCTGCCGGTCCCGCCCGTACCGCTGTTCGAGGGAGGACGCGGTGGAGGGCGCGGCCTCGTGCGCTGCGATCAACGTAACCCTCCGGGTGGGAGCAGGGGCGAGCAAGTAGACTGGATGACTGTTGCCAGCGTACCGGGGCCGCCCCGAGAGGCGCATGTGAAGGAACCCATGACGAAGAACGAAGAGCAGCTCCGACTCATCGCCGTGCACGCGCACCCCGATGATGAATCGAGCAAGGGCGCAGCGACGTACGCGTACTACGTCGAGAACGGCGTCGAGGTCCTGGTGGTGAGCTGCACCGGGGGCGAGCGCGGCGACGTGCTGAACGAATTGGCCGCGCGGAACCCGAGGAGCCGCCGCGACCTGGCGGGGATGCGCCGCGCCGAGATGGCGCACGCGCAGAGCATCATCGGTTTCGAGCACCGCTGGCTCGGCTACGAGGATTCCGGCCTGCCGCCCGACGGCGTCGCCGTGCCGAAGGGGAGCTTCGCCGACATCCCGATCGAGGTCTCCGCCGAGGCGCTCGTGCGCATCGTGCGCGAGTTCAAGCCGCAGGTGATGATCACCTACAACGAGCAGGGCGGCTATCCGCATCCGGATCACATCCGTTGCCACGAGATCTCGATGCACGCCTGGGAGGTCTCCGGCGATCCGACGGCCTACCCGGAGGCGGGTGAGCCGTGGGAGATGTCGAAGGTCTACTACGAGTCGATCTTCAACGCGGACCGCATGCTGAGGGTGTACGAGACGTTGAAGGCGAAGGATCCCGATTCCCCGCTCGTCGCACGCGCCGAGGAGATGATGGACTGGTTCACGCGGCGCCCGAGCGACGCCACCGCCAGGGTCGAGGTCGGCCGCTACTTCGAGCGTCGGGATGAGGCGCTGCGCGCCCATGCCAGTCAGGTGGCGCCCGACAGCACGTTCTTCTTCTGGCCGAACGACGTGCAGCGCGAGGCCTGGCCGTTCGAGGATTACCGCCTCGCGGCGTCGCGGGTACCGACCGATGCGATCGAGAACGATCTCTTCCAGGGCATTGTCGGTGGGGTCCGCCACAATGGAACGAACCACTAAGGAGCCCGAATGATCACCCCGATCCTCTCCGGCGTCGCGCTCGCCGCGACGCAAGACCCGAGCCTCGCGCCCGATGCGCCGGGAGCGGTGCCGCCGATCGCGTTCGTCGTGACCGCGCTCTTCACGGTCGCGGTGATCCTCCTCGGGCTCGACCTGGTGCGCAGGCTCCGCCGCAGCCAGTTCAAGAGCGAGATCCGCACGAACCTGGAGGCGGAGCTGGCCGAGCGCGACGCCCGGGCGGGCGGTGACGCGAGCGTTGGCGAGGCAGGCGGTGCGGCCGGCGGTGCGGTCAGCGGCGAGGCCGCTAGCGAGGCCGGCAGTGCGCGGCCGGAGGATCCGGAAGCCGGCTCCGGCCCGGCGGGCGCGAGCGGCGCCGGCGACGACGCCAAGGGCTGAGCGGTGACGGGAGCGGGATCGCGATGACGGGCAGCGACTCGGTCGCCGCAGTCGGCGCCGATCCGCTCGAGGTGCTCGCAGGCGTCTTCGGGTACCCGTCGTTCCGCGGCGATCAGGAGGCGATCGTTCGGCAGGTGATCGCGGGCGGCGATGCCGTCGTCCTGATGCCCACGGGCGGCGGCAAGTCGATCTGCTACCAGGTGCCGGCCCTCTGCCGCGAGGGCACCGGAGTGGTGCTCTCGCCCCTCGTGGCGCTCATGCACGATCAGGTCGCGGCGCTGCGACTCGCCGGGGTGCGCGCGGCCGCGCTGAACTCGTCGATGCCGCCGGAGGCGCGCGCCGAGGTCGAACGGGCCTATGCGGCGGGCGCGCTCGATCTGCTCTACCTCGCGCCCGAGCGATTGTCGGCTCCGGGCACGCTCGAGCTGCTGCAGCGCGGCAGGGTGGCGCTCTTCGCCATCGACGAGGCGCATTGCGTCTCGCAGTGGGGCCACGACTTCCGCCCCGACTACCTCAAGCTCAGCGGACTTGCCGAGTTGTGGCCCGATGTGCCGCGCATCGCGCTGACCGCCAC
>JAGQTL010000031.1 GCA_020439035.1 Leucobacter sp.
GACGCGATTCTGCCGCGCATCGGCAACTCGATCACCTACTTCGGCACTGCGGTCGTGCGGCAGTTCGAGCAGATGGACGTTTACACGCCGAACACGGCGAACGGCATCTCGAACGCGCGCGACAAGCTGCGCGCCATCCAGATCCTCTCGCGCCACAACATCGACATGCCGGCGACCGCCTTCGTGCGCAATCGCGCCGACGTGCGGCCCGCGATAGAGAGCGTGGGTGGGGCGCCGGTTGTGATCAAGCTGCTCGAGGGCACCCAGGGGATCGGCGTGATCCTCGCGCCGCAGGTGAAGGTCGCCGAGGCGATCATCGAGACGCTGCACTCGACACGGCAGAACGTGCTGATCCAGCGCTTCGTGGCGGAGAGCCGCGGGCGCGACGTGCGCGCGCTCGTCGTGGGCGACCGCGTGGTCGCGGCTATGCGGCGCATCGCGCAGGGCGACGAGTTCCGCTCAAACGTGCACCGCGGCGGCAGCGTCGAGGCCGTGCAGCTCGACCCGGCCTACGAGCAGGCCGCCGTGCGCGCCGCCCAGATCATGGGCCTGCGCGTCGCGGGCGTCGACATGCTCGAGGGCGACGAGGGGCCGCTCGTGATGGAGGTGAACTCGTCGCCGGGCCTGCAGGGCATCGAGCAGGCGACCGGGCTCGACGTGGCCGGCGCCATCGTCGACTACATCGCGGGCCAGGTGGCGTTCCCCGAGATCGACGTGCGGCAGCGGCTCTCGGTCTCGACCGGCTACGGCGTCGCCGAGCTCGTGATGCACGCGGGCGCCGAGCAGGTGGGTAAGCAGCTCGGCGAGCTGGGGCTGTGGGATCGCGACATCACCGTGTTGACGCTGCACCGCGGCGTGCAGGTGATCCCCAACCCGCGCAAGCACATCGTGCTCGAGCCCGAGGATCGGCTGCTCTGCTTCGGCAAGCTGGAGGAGATGCGCTCGATGATCCCCGATCGGCCGCGCAGGCGCGCCCGGGTGCGCAAGCTGCCGGCCGAGGCGCGCGAGCTCGCGGAGGGATGACGCGGCGCTACGATCGCTGCAGCACGAGGTCGAACTCGACGAACCCCTGCGGCTCGACCTTGACGAAGCCGAGGTCGGGCGCCTGCACGCCGTAGTCGTCGAACACGATGGGCACCTGGCCGGCGATGCGCACGCCGTCGCCGTCGATGCGCAGCTGGGCATCGAACGTGACGGCGCGGGTGACGCCGGCGAGGGTCAGCTCGCCGCTGACCGTGCGCGTCACGGCCTCGCCCGTAGCCGGCGCCTCGTCGGCGGTGATCGGCGCGCTCAGCGCGAAGGTCGCGGTCGGGTGCTGGGCGACCCGCATGGCCTGGTCGCGGAAGTAGGCGTCGCGGTTGCCGTTGCCGGTCGCGATCGAGGCCACGTCGATCTCGATCGTCGCGTCCGTCACGCTCAGCCCCTCGACCGAGACGGTTCCGGTGACACCGCTCGTGCGGCCGGTCACGGTGACGTCGGTGCCGTTGAGCACCTCGTCGACGCGGTACCCGGCTTCGGAGCCCGCGGCGACCGCCCAGATGCCGGTCAGGTCGCCCACTGCCGTAGCCGCGTCGGCCGACCCGACCGAGGCATCACCCTCGCCGGCCTCGGCGCCATCCGGTGCCGCGCTAATCGCACCCTCGTCGGCAGTGAGCTTCGGGATCTCGGCCGGCGGTGCGGCGATGAAATCGCGGTAGATCACGGGCCCCGCAACGGCGGCGGTCGCGCCGAGCAGCACGATGCCGGCGGCGGTCAGCGCGGCGATCCTGGCGCGGCGGTTCATGCGGGGCTCCCGGTGTGGTCGAGGGGTGGTGGAGATGTTGTCGAGGTGCGGGATCAAGCCTGCCGGTCATGTTTAGGAACCGTCTGTGAACGGGCGGCCGCGCCGCCGTCGCACGGGCGACTCGGCCTCGCGCGCCGAGTGCCGGCGCCCCCGAAACGGCGGTACGCTTCTCATGGATATCGACAGCGAGGATACGCGCATGATCAACGGCAATGTTTCGCACTGGTGGCAGCAGATCGGCGGCGTTCCCGAGCCGCGACCGCAGCTGCCGGGCGATCTCCAGGCCGATGTCGCCATCGTCGGCGCCGGGTACACGGGGCTCTGGAGCGCCTACTACCTGAAGCGCGCGAAGCCCGAGCTGCGCGTCGTGGTGGTGGAGCAGCGGCACGCGGGCTACGGTGCCTCGGGCCGGAACGGCGGCTGGCTCACCCACGACATCACGGGCGGCCGCGAGCAGTACGTCGAGTCGCACGGGCGCGACGCGGCCGAGCGGTTCCAGCGCGCGATGAACGAGACGGTCGACGAGGTGATCCGCGTGGCGCAGGCCGAGGGGATCGACGCCGACATCAAGAAGGGCGGCGAGTTCAACGTCGCCTACACGCCGGCGCAGGAGAAGCGCCTGCGCGCCTCGGCCGCCGCCGACGCGAAGTGGAAGTACGCCGATGTGCAGGTGCTCGAAGCGGCCGAGGCCATGGCGAAGATCAACGTCACGAACACGCTGGCCGCGACCTGGCACCCCCACGCGGCGCGCATCCAGCCCGCCAAGCTCGCCCGCGGGCTCGCCCGGGCGTGCGAGCGCGCGGGGGTCGAGATCTACGAGGGCACTCGCGTGGTCGAGATCGCCCCGCACAAGCTGCACACCACGCACGGCACGGTGACCGCCGACTTCATCGTGCGCGCCACCGAGGGCTTCACGGCGAACCTGAAGGGGCTGCACCGACTCTGGCTGCCGATGAACTCCTCGCTCATCGCCACTGAGCCGCTCGCGGCCGAGGTCTGGGACGAGCTGAACTGGAGCCAGGGCGAGGTGCTCGGCGACTTCGCGCACGTCTACATGTATGCGCAGCGCACCGCCGACGACCGCATCGCGATCGGCGGCCGCGGCGTGCCCTACAAGTACGGCTCGAAGACCGACACCGATGGTCGGACGCCGCTCGTCACGGTGAGCACCCTGCGCGAGATCCTCAATCGCTTCTTCCCCGCGACCACCGGCGCGACGATCGACCACGTCTGGTCGGGCGTGCTGGGCGTGCCGCGCGACTGGTCGGCGACGGTCGGGCTCGACCGCGCCACCGGCATCGCGTGGGGCGGCGGATACGTGGGCACCGGCGTCACGAGCACGAACCTCGCGGGCCGCACGATCGCCGATCTGATCCTCGGGAACGACACCGAGATCACCGGCCTGCCGTGGGTGGGGCACCGTGTGCGCAAGTGGGAGCCCGAGCCGCTGCGGTGGATCGCCACGAAGGGCCTCTACGCCGCCTACGGGATGGCGGATCGTGCCGAAGCCGCCGGCCGCGCGACCACGTCTCCCATCGCCCACATCGCCGACGTGATCACCGGCCGCAGCCACTGAACCCCGTCGGCCAGACCAGACCCGACCAGAGGAACGCTCATGACCATCCCCACGCACGCCGCCCACGGCACCGATTCCCTCGACCTCGGCGCGCACGCCCCGAAGCCGACCTCCATCGAAGGCGCGCAGACCGAGGCCGCGCTCTCGGTGTGGGCGGGCGGCATCGGCGACCGGATCGACACGGGGCTCTGGGAGTGCACGCCCGGCGTCTTCACCGCCGAGCGCATCGGCTACACCGAGATCTGCACGATCCTCTCGGGGCGAGTCACGATCGAGGTCGACGGCGCCGAGCCCGAGGAGTTCGGCCCCGGCGACGTGATGGTGATGCCCTCGGGTTGGAAGGGCGTCTGGCGCGTGCACGAGCCGCTGCGCAAGCACTACACGACGATCGACGACTGAGCGCGCGCGGCCGGGCCGGCGACGCCGGCGCTCACAGAGCCGACGGGCGCGCCGGATCCCTTCGCGCGGCCTACTTCAGCACGCGGTACCCGCGCGCCGCGTCGTAGCCGTGGATCTCGCGCGTGTCGAGCACGGCCATGAAGTCGAGCACTTCGCGCGTGATCACCTGCCCCGGAACGAGCACGGGGAAGCCGGGCGGGTAGGGGGTGACGAACCCGGCGCTGACCGGCTGCTCGCCGCGCGCGACCCGTTCGGCCAGCTCGGCAGGCATCACGTGCTCGATCGCCGCCCGCCGCTGGCCGCGGTAGAAGGCGGCGCGCAGGTCGCCGTCGGGCAGGGAGGCGTCGGTCGCGTAGGCCGGTGAGAACGAGCTGAAGTCGGGCAGCGGCGGCATCGGCTCCTCGCCGGGCAGCGGCAGATCCGGATCGCTCTGCTCGCGCGCCTCCTCGAAGCGCTCGGCCAGCTTCACGAGCACCTCGATGAGGTAGGCGATCGCGCTGCGCGAGGTGCCGATGTTCGTCATGAACAGCACCGTGTTGCGGCTCGTCTTGTTCACCTGCACGCCGTAGCGATCCATCAGATAGTCGTGCTTGAACGTGTCGCCGTCGACGCCCGTGCGCGTGATCTCGACCGTGATGCGGCTCGGGTCGATCACGAACTCGTCCTCGGCCCACGCCTGCCACATGCTCGAGAGCCCGTCGCGCAGCGGCATCGGCCGCCCGACGGTGCGGTGCTCGCCGGGGATCAGATCGTGGGCCGTGAGCACCTTGAACGTTCGGCGCAGCAGCGGGTGGCGCGCGATGGACTGCGCGAGACTGGTCGCGAGGTCGAGCTGGCGCTGCACGAGTTCGAAGCCCTCGAGCTCTACCTGCCTGCGGCCGAGATCGAGCGACGTGAGGATCTGGTAGTTGGGCGACGTCGTCGTGTGCGTCATGAACGCCTCGTGGAACGGATCCTGCGCGTCGCGCACCCAGTCCTGGTCGTACACGTGGATCATGGATCCCTGCCGCAGCGAGGTGAGTGTCTTGTGGGTCGACTGCGTGGCGTAGACGCGGATCCGCGCGTCGGGCGCGGGGATCAGCCGTTCCTCGAGCCAGACCTCATCGGGTGCGGGGGCGCCCGCGGCGTCGAAGAGGCGCTCCTGCTGCTCATGGTAGGCGGCGGCGTGGGCCGATGTCTTCAGCCGCTCCTCCAGGCGCTTCGCGGCGGCCATCGCGGTGCGCCGTCGCGTCACCGGGTGGAACGCGGCGAAGGCGAACCAGGCCTCGTCCCAGAGGAACACGAGATCGGGCTTGATCGCGAGGCACTCGGCCATCACGCGCTCGGGGTCGTAGACGATGCCGTCGAACGTGCAGTTGGTGAGCGTCACCATGCGCACCTCGTCGAGGCGCCCGGCCGCGCGGTACTCGAGTAGCAGCTGCTTGATGCGGTTGAGCGGCACGGCGCCGTAGAAGGCGAAGTCGTTCAGCGGATAGGCCTCGAGGTAGGCGGGCCGCGCCCCCGTGAGCATGACCGCGTGGTGGTGCGACTTGTGGCAGTTGCGATCCACCATGACGACCTCGTTCGGCGAGACGAGCGCCTGGTGCACGATCTTGTTCGCGGTCGAGGTGCCGTTCGTGACGAAGAACGTCTGCTTCGCGCCGAACGCACGGGCCGCGAGATCCTGCGCCTTCTTGATCGTGCCGGTGGGGGCGAGCAGCGAGTCGAGCCCGCCCGACGTGGCCGAGGTCTCGGCGAGCAGCAGGTTCAGCCCGTAGAACTCGGCGAGGTCGGTGATCCACTTCGACCCGACGACCGACCCGCCGCGCGCGACGGGCAGCGCGTGGAAGACGCCGACCGGCCGGCGGGCGTGATCCTGGATCGCGCTGAAGAAGGGGGTGTCGTACAGGTGCGAAACGCGGCGCAGCAGGCTGAGGTGCAGCTCGAGCTGATCCTCGCGGCGGAACACGCGGCGGAACCGGCGCGAGAGCGCTCCGGCGAGATCCTCGATGTGCGCGCCCGCCATGAGGTAGAGGTCGAGTTCGGGGCGGATCGCGTTCAGCGTCTCGGCCAGCGAGAGCACCCGGCGCACCGCCGAGAGCGGGCTGCCCGCGGGTGTCGGCGCGCAGGTGGCCTCCGCGTGGGCGAGCGCGATCGCCTCGCTCAGGTCGCGGCTGAGCCGCTGCTTCGTGCGCTCGGTGAAGCCGGGGCGCACCACCACCGAGAGGATGTTCGGATTCGTGAGCGCGGCCGCGATCGCGTCGTCGGCAGACGGCACGATCACGTAGTCGTAGACGAACGCGTCGGCCGGGCTGCGCAACTGCCGCAGCTCCGCGCGCATGAGGTCGCGCTCGGCCTCCGTCGTCTCGTCGACGACGAGCACCTCGAAGCGGGGACGCGGGTCGTCATCCGGCTCGAACTCGGGCCGTTCGCCGTCGTGCGACGGGTCGGGGGCGATCTCGTGCCCGTCCTCTGGGTTGCTGCTGCCGCGGATCCGCCGCACCACGCGCCCGATCAGCTCCAGCGCGTCGCGGTACTCGCCCGCCTGGAGCAGCTCGGAGATCGCGACCACGTAGCGGCGGCCGAAGCCCGCCCAGTACACCTCGACCGTCTCGAGCGTGCGCAGGCTGCGCCACACCTCGCTGTCGGCGGCGAGCTCACCCGGCTCGCCGCCGCCGCGCTCGAGGCGCTTGATGGCGAAGCGCAGGTACTCCCAGGCGTCGCTGCGCAGCCGCCACGTGCTCGCGGGCATGCCCGGATCGCGCTCGAGCGTCGCGGCCGCTCCGGGCCGGGCGGCGTGCGTGTGGTGGGGGCGTGCATCCTCTGGCGCGGTCATCGGAGGTCCTTTCGCTGGGCGCGCGTCATGGGGGCATCCGCGCGCGGCAGGGCTGAGGCGATCATACTCGGCGCCGTATGCCGCGGTCGGGGCGGCCGTTCGCGCCGGTGAAGCCGAGTAGGATCGACGCATGGGCGCAGCACAGGAACGCAAAGACCGCATCGTCGTGCTCGGCGGCGGCCCCGGCGGCTATGAGGCGGCCCTCGCGGGCGCCCAGCTCGGCGCCGACGTGACCCTGATCGAGCGCGCGGGCGTCGGCGGTGCGGCCGTGCTCACCGACGTCGTGCCGTCGAAGAGCCTGATCGCCACGGGCGGCGCGGCCCAGGCCGTGCGCGATGCGAGCCGGCTGGGCGTGCAGGCCTTCGTGCCGGGCGAGGGCGGCAAGGCCGTGCGCCCCGAGATCGCGGTGAATCTCGCTGCGGTGAACAAGCGGCTGCTCGCGATGGCGGGCGCCCAGTCGCTCGACATGCGTGAGAGCCTCGAAGAGGCCGGTGTGCGCATCGTCCACGGCTCCGGGCGGCTCGACGGCCCGAACGCGGTGATCGTCTCGACCTCCGAGGGCAGCGGCACCGACTTCGACCGCATCGAGGCCGACACGATAGTGGTCGCCGTGGGCGCGAGCCCGCGCGAGCTCGAGAGCGCGAAGCCGGATGGCGAGCGCATCCTCACCTGGAAGCAGCTCTACGATTTGCAAGATGTGCCCGAGCACCTGATCGTGGTGGGGTCGGGCGTCACCGGCGCCGAGTTCGCCAACGCCTACGCCACGCTGGGGGCGACGGTCACGCTCGTGTCGAGCCGTGAGCAGGTGCTCCCGGGCGAGGATCCCGACGCGGCCGCCGTGATCGAGCACGAGTTCAAGCGCATCGGCATGAACGTCATGTCGAAGTCCCGGGCCGAATCGGTCGTGCGCACCGAGACGGGCGTGCGGGTCACGCTCGCCGACGGGCGCGAGGTGGAGGGCTCACACTGCCTGATGGCGGTCGGCTCGATCCCGAACACCACCGGCCTCGGGCTCGAAGAGGCCGGCATCGTGCTCACCGAGAGCGGGCACATCCGCGTGAACAAGGTGGCGCGCACCTCCATGCCGTCGATCTACGCCGCGGGCGACTGCACCGACTTCTTCCCGCTCGCATCGGTCGCGTCGATGCAGGGCCGCACGGCGATCATGCACGCGCTCGGCGATTTCGTGAGACCGATCGATCTGCGCAACGTCGCGGCCAATGTCTTCACGCACCCCGAGATTGCGACGGTCGGCTGGAACGAGCGCACGCTCGCCGAGGCCAGCGACGTCGCGAAGGCGGTGACGCACACGATCCCGCTCAGCACGAACCCGCGCGCGAAGATGGTCGGGATCACCGATGGCTTCGTGAAGCTCTTCGCGTGGGAGGCCTCGCGCACCGTCATCGGCGGGGTGATTGTGGCCGACCGCGCGAGCGAACTCATCTTCCCGCTCGCGCTCGCCGTCGAGCACCGGCTGACGGTCGACCAGGTCGCCTCGGCGTTCACGGTCTACCCCTCGCTCACCGGCGCGATCACCGACGCCGCCCGCGCCATGCACCAGGGTGCGCTGTGAGCGGCGGAGGAGTGCCTTCGGCCGGTTCGGTCTACGGCCGCCGCCGGGTGCTCGCGTGGATCGCCGCGGCGCCGATCGCGACGCTGCTCACGAGCAGCCTGGCGGGGTGCGCCGAGGCAAAGCCCGTGCCGGTGCCGTCAGATACCGGCGCGGAGCCCGCGGTGACCGTGCGCGTGGTCGACAACCACTACGTCCCCGCCGAGGTCGAGATCGCGCACGGGCAGGCGGTGCGCTGGGTGTTCGAAGGGCCGAGCAAGCACGATGTCGTGGCGGCCGACGGCAGCTTCGTGAGCGAGCTGCTGCCCGAGGGGGAGTACGTGCACGTGTTCGACGAGGCGGGCGAGTTCCCCTACGACTGCTCGATCCACCCCGAGATGACCGGCGTGGTGCGCGTCGGGTGATCGCCGCCCCGGAAGTGCGGGTGCGAGAGCCGGGCGCCTGCTATTCTCTATAGCAGAGACGACCGGCGCCCCGTGGGGCGCCGGAGCCCTGAAGAGAGGATTCTGATGAACGCGCAGCCGAGCGAGTCGAACGCCGAGCTTTTCGAGCCGGGGGCAGCACCCGCGCCCGGTGGGGCCGTCATCGCACTGTTCCTCGTCTCGGCCATCATGGTGTTCGGCGGCTTCTACGGCATGGGCATCGCATTCTCGGTGCCGGTGCCGTGGCACTGGATCTTCTTCCCGTCGCTGCTGCTCACCGTGGCCGGCTTCGGCGTGGCGTTCCGCAGCCCGAGCGATCGCTGATCGCTCGACCCTCGAACTGAGAGAGGCGCGGCCCGAATGGGCCGCGCCTCTCTCAGTTCCGGCCTCGTGGGGCCGGCGGCTCAGTCCTCTGCGGCGACGACGCTCAGCAGCACGTGGCCGCTCGGAACCGTCTGCCCGATGGGTGCGTCGATGCCGGTGACCACGCCGTCGTGCGGCGCGTAGATCGACTGCTCCATCTTCATCGCCTCGAGCACCACCACCAGGTCGCCCGACTCGACGCTCTGCCCCTCCTCGACTGCGAGCTTGACCACGGTCGCCTGCATGGGGGCGGCGACGGCGTCGCCCGAAGCGCCCGAAGCCGACGCGCTCTTCGCGCGGCGCGGCGCCGGCCCGCGGGTCACGTCGAGATCGGAGAGCGGCAGCAGGGTGACGGGCATGGCGACTTCGATGCGGCGGCCCTCGACCTCGACCACCACGGTCTGGCGCTTCGGATCCTGCGCCAGCGCGGCCAGCTCGCCCTCCCAGGGCTCGATGTCGTTGTCGAACTCGGTCTCGATCCACAGGGTGTAGACGCCGAAAACGCCGTCGGGTGCGGTGAACGCCGGATCGCGCACGATCTTGCGATGGAACGGCAGCACGGTCGGCAGGCCCTGCACCTCGAACTCGTCGAGCGCGCGACGGGCGCGCTCGAGCGCCTCCTCGCGGCTCGCGCCGGTCACGATCAGCTTGCCGAGCATCGAATCGAAGGCGCCCGAAACCACGTCGCCCGCCTCGACACCGGTGTCGACACGCACGCCGGGGCCCGACGCGGGCTTGAAGAGGTTGACCGGGCCGGGGGCGGGCAGGAAGCCGTTGCCGGGATCCTCACCGTTGAGCCGGAACTCGAACGAATGCCCGTGCGCGACCGGATCGTCGTAGTCGATGACGCCGCCCTCGGCGAGGCGGAACTGCTCGCGCACCAGGTCGAGGCCCGTGACCTCCTCGGAGACGGGGTGCTCGACCTGCAACCGGGTGTTCACCTCGAGGAACGAGACGGTGCCGTCGCGCGCGACGAGGAACTCGCAGGTGCCGGCGCCCACGTAGCCGACCTCGCGCAGGATCGCCTTGGAGGCGCGGTAGAGCTCGGCGTTCTGCGCGTCGGTGAGGAACGGCGCGGGTGCCTCCTCGACCAGCTTCTGGTGCCGGCGCTGCAGCGAGCAATCGCGGGTCGAGACGACGACGACGTTGCCGTGGGCGTCCGCGAGGCACTGCGTTTCGACGTGGCGCGGCTTCTCGAGGTACTTCTCGACGAAGCACTCGCCGCGCCCGAACGCGGCAACCGCCTCGCGCGTCGCCGACTCGAACAGCTCGGCCACCTCGTCGCGCTCGTAGGCCACCTTCAGCCCGCGGCCGCCGCCGCCGAAGGCCGCCTTGATCGCGATGGGCAGGCCCACCTGATCCGCGAACGCCAGCACTTCCTCGGCGTTCGCCACCGGGTCGCTCGTGCCGGCGGCGAGCGGCGCGCCGACCTTCTCGGCCACGTGCCGCGCGCTCACCTTGTCGCCCAGGCGCTCGATCGCCTCGGGGCTCGGCCCGATCCACGTCATCCCCGCGGCGATCACCGCGCGCGCGAAATCGGCGTTCTCTGCGAGGAACCCGTAGCCGGGGTGCACGGCGTCTGCCCCCGAACGGCGGGCCACGGCGAGGATCTTCTCGATCACGAGGTAGGTCTCGGCGCTGGTGGTGCCGCCGAGCGCATAGGCCTCGTCGGCCAGCTGGGAATGCAGGGCATCGCGATCCTGATCCGCGTACACGGCGACGGAGGCGATACCGCTGTCTTTCGCGGCTCGGATGATGCGAACGGCGATCTCGCCGCGGTTGGCGATCAGCACTTTACGAATGCGCGACATGGTGAACAGCCTATTGGAGGGTCGTGGTCGATCGTTGGATATGCGCAACAAAGCTTAGCGGGGATCATTGCCGATCCGGACAGGCATTGCGGGTGGCCGGACGCGGCCGTGTCGGTCTACGCTGAGAGGCGAGCGCCGTGCCGGCGCCGTCCCAGACGCGCATCCGCGCCCAGCTCGTGAGGAAGTACCCCATGGCCCAGTCCCTCAACCTCGATGACCTGCTCGCACAGATCCCGCTCGGCGATATCGCCGGCAAGTTCGGGGTCGACGAGGCGACCGCGAGCGCCGCGGTGAAGCAGGCGCTGCCGGGCCTGCTCGGCGGCCTCGCCGTCAACGCGAGCAACGACGAAGGCGCCGGCAAGCTCGAGGCGGCGCTCCAGAAGCACGTCGGCTCCAGCGCGTCGGGCGGCCTCGCGGCCATCGACACCGACGATGGCGAGAAGATCGTGACGCACGTGCTCGGCGACAAGAGGTCGGACGTGGTCCAGGCGCTCGGCGCCCAGGCGGGCGATTCGGGCATCGCCGGGCTGATCCCGAAGCTGCTCCCGATCCTCGCCCCGATCATCATGCAGTTCCTCGCCGGCGGCCTGAGCAATCAGCAGGCGCAGAGCGACAACCAGGGCGGCGGCATCGGCGATCTGCTGGGCGGGCTGCTCGGTGGCGGCTCGGGTGGCTCGGGCAACTCGGGCGGTGGCCTCGGCGACCTGCTGGGCGGGCTGCTCGGTGGCGGCTCGGGTGGCTCGGGCAACTCCGGCGGTGGCCTCGGCGACCTGCTCGGCGGGCTGCTCGGCGGCAAGTAGCGCTCGCGCGGCGCCGCGACGGCGCAGGCGGGTGCCGCCGGATACACTGACATCGTGGTCAATCCAGATATCCAGGGCAAGACGTACCCGCCGACGCCGCCGTACCTCGTGGGGCGCGAGAAGGTGCGCGAGTTCGCGCGCGCGGTGCTGAGCGAGTCTCCGCTGCACCATGATCCGGAGGTCGCGCGGGCGGCCGGCTACGCCGATGTCGTGGCGCCGCCGACCTTCGCGATCGTGGTGCAGGATCTGACGCTGCAGCAGCTCCTGGCCGACGACGCCGCGGCGGTCGACTTCTCGCGCGTCGTGCACGGCGATCAGCGCTTCAGCTATTCGCGGCCGATCGTCGCGGGCGACGAGCTCTCGGGCGTCATGACCGTGACGAGCGTCAAGCAGCTCGGCGGCAACAGCATGGTCACCTCGTCGACCGAGGTGAGCGACGTCGCCGGCGCGCACGTCGTCACCGCGGTGTCGACGCTGGTGGTGCGGGCGGAGGAGGCGGCATGAGCGCGCCGGTGTTCGCCGAGCTGACCGTGGGCGACGAGGTCGCGACGCGCAGTTTCGTGTTCGTGCGCGATACGCTCGTGCGCTACGCGGGGGCCTCGGGCGATTTCAACCCGATTCACTACCGCGATGACGTCGCGCAGTCCGTCGGGCTGCCCGGGGTGCTCGCGCACGGCATGCTGACGATGGGCGCCGCGGGCTCGGTCGCGACCGACTGGCTGGGCGCCGCCGGATGGGTGCGCGACTACCAGGTGCGCTTCACGCGCCCCGTTCCGGTCGACGGCGCGGCCGGCGCCGAGGTCGTCGTCACCGCGACGGTCGGCGCGCTCGATGCCGAGGCCAGGACCGCACGGATCGACCTGAAGGTGGTCTTCGCGGAGCAGACCGTGCTCGGCAAGAGTCAGCTGCTGGTGCAGTTCCCGTGACCGGGCGTTCCGGCGGCGACGTGCGCGAAGCCGGCGAAGCGGGCGAGGCCTCCGGGGCGACGCTGGCCGAGCTCACGACGATGCGCGTCGGCGGCCCGGCGGATCGCGTGCTCATCGCGCACGACCGCGACGAGCTCGTCGCGCGCGCGCTCGAGCTCTGGGCGGATGGCGAGGACTGGCTGCTGCTCGGCGGCGGCTCGAACACGATCGTGAGCGACGAGGGTTTCCCCGGCACGGTGCTGCTCGTGCGGAGCGAGGGCGTCGAGGCGATCCCCGATCCCGAGCTCGCACCGGGCCGCGTGCGCCTGCGGGTGCAGGCCGGGCACGACTGGGACGCGCTCGTCGCGGCGTGCGTGGAGCGCGGGTGGTCGGGCATCGAGGCGCTTTCCGGCATTCCCGGCAGGGCCGGTGCCGCGCCGATCCAGAACATCGGGGCCTACGGCGCCGAACTCGGAGATGTGCTGCACTCCATCGAGTTCCTCGATGCGGACTCGGGCGAGGCGACGCGCATGAGCGCCGCCGATCTCGAACTGGGGTACCGGCATTCGGTGATCAAGGCCGGGCTCGCGGGCGTGGTGCTGTCGATCGACCTCGTGCTCGAGGCGCACCCCGAGCGGGAGAACCCGCTCTCGGCGCCGGTGCAGTACGGGCAGCTCGCCGACGCCCTCGGCATCACGATCGGTCAGCGCGTCTCGCTGCGCGAACTGCGTCGCACCGTGCTGCGGCTGCGGGCGTCGAAGGGCATGGTGCTTGACGAGTCGGATCACGACACCTGGAGCGCCGGATCGTTCTTCACCAACCCCATCGTGTCCGAGCACTTCGCGCGCGACCTCCCGGCTGCCGCTCCGCGCTTCCCCGTCGTGGGCGGCGGAGAAGCCGTCGGAGAGGATCCGGCACCCGCGATCACGAGCCTCGAGGAGCTCGCAGCCGGCGTGCCCCTGCGCGTGCCGGAGCGCGCGAGCGAGCGCCGCGTGAAGCTCTCCGCGGCCTGGCTGATCGAGCACGCGGGCATCGAGAAGGGGTTCCGGCTGCCCGGTTCCGGCGCGCAGATCTCGTCGAAACACACGCTCGCGATCACGAACGGGGGCGCGGCGACCGCGGCGGATGTCGCGCAGCTGGCCCGGTACGTCGTGCAGCGCGTGCAGTCGGAGTTCGGCGTCATCCTCGTGCCCGAGCCGAACCTCTACGGCCTCGAGCTGTAGCTCGCCGCACAAGCCACCCGTCATCCTGCGGCCGACGCAGCCGGATCGCAGGATCTACTCTCGAAATGTGCCGAACCGCACATGAACAGCGCGCTCATCTTGTTGATTCTCCACAAGGAGGCCCGGGTCGGGATCGTTCTCCCGTTGTGCGGAACGGGCCTCGCCCTGCGCACTTTCACCCGCGCGCTCTAGCGTGGCAGGTATGAGTACTCTGCCCCGCATCGATCGTGCCACCGTCAGCGACGCCCTCTACGGCAAGTGGAAGGCCGAGCGGCTCGAGGGACGGCGCATCGCGTCCGACCCCCGGTTCCAGACGATCCCCGGTCTCCCGCTCGACGAGAATCGCGCCCGCACCCTCGAACAGCTCGGCTGGCTCGTCGAAGAAGGTGCGATCCAGCGCGCCTTCCCGAGCGACCTTGGCGGCGATGACAACCACGGCGGCAACATCGCGGCGTTCCAGGAGCTCGTCTTCGCCGACCCGTCGATGCAGATCAAGAGCGGCGTGCAGTGGGGGCTCTTCGGCGCGGCGATCCTCCATCTCGGCACGCGCACGCACCACGAGAAGTGGCTGCCCGACGTGATCAGCCTGAAGCTCCCGGGCGCCTTCGCCATGACCGAGATCGGGCACGGTTCGGACGTCGCCTCGGTCGCCACGACCGCGACCTACGATCCCGAGACGCGCGAGTTCGTGATCCACACGCCGTTCCGCGGGGCGTGGAAAGAGTTCCTCGGCAACGCGGCGCTGCACGGGCAGGCGGCGGTCGTGTTCGCCCAGCTCATCACCCTCGGCGTCAACCACGGCGTGCACGCGTTCTTCGTGCCGATCCGCACCGCGAAGGGCAACCTGAAGAAGGGCGTGGGTGCCGAGGACGACGGGGTCAAGGGCGGGCTGAACGGCATCGACAACGGGCGGCTGCACTTCGATCACGTGCGCATCCCGCGCGAGAATCTGCTCAACCGCTACGGCGATGTGGCCGAGGACGGCACGTACTCCTCGCACATCCAGAGCCCCGGCCGCCGCTTCTTCACCATGATCGGCACGCTCGTGCAGGGGCGTGTCTCGCTCGACGGCGCGGCCGCGAACGCCATGAAGGGCGCGCTCGCCATCGCGATCCGCTACGGCGAGGAGCGGCGGCAGTTCCCCGGCCCCGACGGGCGCGACACGGTGCTGCTCGACTACGCGCTGCACCAGCGGCGGCTCCTGCCGAGGCTCGCGGAGACCTACGCCGTCTCGTTCGCCGGGCACCGGTTGCTCCAGACCTTCGACGAGGTGTTCTCGGGCGCGAACGACACCGACGAGAACCGGGAGGATCTCGAGACGCTCGCGGCGGCGCTGAAACCGCTGTCGACGTGGGCGGCGCTCGACACGCTGCAGGAGGCCCGCGAGGCCACGGGCGGGGCCGGCTACATGGCGAAGAACCGCCTGACCGGGTGGCGCGCCGACCTCGACATCTACGCGACCTTCGAGGGCGACAACAACGTGCTGCTGCAACTCGTGGGCAAGCGCCTGCTCAGCGACTACGCGGCGCAGTTCGCGGGCGGCGACCGGGCGGCGCTCGCGCGGGCGGCCGCGGATCAGCTCGGCGAGCGCGTGACCCGCTTCGGGCTGCGGCAGATCGGGCAGAGCATCGCGGACCTCGGCCAGGTGGCCCGGTCGGTCGAAGGCGTGCGAGACGAGTCCGCGCAGCGGGCGCTGCTCGCGGACCGCGTGCAGGCGATGATCGCCTCGATCGCGCTCGCGCTGCGCGATGCGGTGAAGGACGTGCCGAAGGCCAAGCGCGACGCCGCCTCCGCCGCGGCGTTCAACACGCAGCAGGTGAAGCTGATCGAGGCCGCCCGTGCGCACGGCGAGCTGCTGCAGTGGGAGGCGTTCACCGAGGCGCTCGAGGGCTTCGAGGGCGACACGCTGACCGTGATGACGTGGCTGCGCGACCTCTTCGGGCTCGGGCTTATCGAGAAGCACGCGAGCTGGTACCTCGTGAACGGCAGGCTCTCGGGCGCGCGGGTCGAGGCGGTCACCGCCTACATCGACCGACTGCTGGGCCGGCTGCGCGAGCACGCGCTCGACCTCGTCGACGCGTTCGACCTGACGCCGGAGCTGCTGCGCGCCGAGATCGCGACGGGCATCGAGGCCGAGCGCCAGGCCGAGGCGCAGGCCTACGTCGACGCGCGCGTGGCCGAGGGCACGTGGCCGGTGCACGAGAAGCAGCTGTACCAGGAGGCGAAGGCCGCGGCGAAGGCGGCGGCAAAGGCGGCGGCCCCGCGTGACTAGGCTGGGCGCATGACCGCGCTGCGCACGCTGTACCCGCCCATCGAACCGACCGAGCACGGCATGCTCGACGTCGGCGACGGCCACACGGTCTACTGGGAGGCCTGCGGCAACCCCGAGGGGAAGCCGGCCGTGTTCCTCCACGGCGGGCCGGGCGGCGGCTGCACCCCCGACCATCGCCGCTACTTCGACCCGCAGAAGTATCGCATCGTGTTGTTCGACCAGCGCGGGTGCGGG
This sequence comes from Leucobacter sp., assembly GCA_020439035.1. GTDB lineage: Bacteria > Actinomycetota > Actinomycetes > Actinomycetales > Microbacteriaceae > Leucobacter. The sequence continues at coordinate 16,174 of JAGQTL010000031.1, forward strand.
CGCAGCACGCCGCACGCGAGCGCGCCCGATGCCGACCTCGGCGCGAACACGACCTGGCATCTCGTCGCCGACATCGAGCGCCTGCGCGAGCATCTCGGGATCGAGCGCTGGCTGGTGTTCGGGGGTTCCTGGGGATCGACCCTGGCGCTCGCCTACGCCGAGACCCACCCCGAGCGCGTGACCGAGCTCGTGCTCCGCGGCATCTTCACGCTGCGCACGAGCGAGATCGACTGGTTCTACCAGGAGGGGGCGTCGCAGCTCTTCCCGGATCGCTGGGAGGAGTACCTCGCGCCGATCCCCGAGGCCGAGCGCGGGGCGCTGCTCGAGGCGTACCACCGCAGGCTGTTCGACGCCGACCCCGCTGTGCACGTTCCGGCCGGTGTGGCCTGGACCGTGTGGGAGACCGCGACCATCCGCCTGATCCCCGACGAGGCGGCCATCGCGGCCGCGCGCGCCGACGAGGCCGCGGCCGTCGCGTTCGCGCGGATCGAGAA
>JAGQTL010000286.1 GCA_020439035.1 Leucobacter sp.
ACGTGATGAGCGAGCAGGTCGAGCGGAAGCTGCTCGGGATCCTGCGCAATCCCACCGAGTCGCCCTACGGCAACCCGATCCCCGGCCTCGACGAGCTCGACGCCCGCCCGGTGCCGACCCGTCAGCCCGGCGTCGTGAGCGTCGTCGACCTGCTTGCCGAGCGCGGCGAGGACTCCGTCGAGGCCCGCATCCGCCGTCTTGCCGAGCCGCTGCAGATCGATCCCGTGCTGCTCGGCCAACTCGCCGCCGCGGGCATCCGCCCCAACACCCGCGCCCGTTTCTCCGTGCGCGACGAGTACATCCGCATCGAGGTCGAGGATCGGGCGCACGCCGTGCTCGAACTCTCGAGCGAACTCGCCGCCCACATCTTCGTTCTTCCCTAACCCCCGTATCTACTGCGGCGGCGGCCGGCAACGGCGCACCGTGGATGGAGCTGATAACCCACAAGGAGTCGCATCGTGTCGATACCCACCCCCGAGGCCCACGTTCGTCAGGTCGTAGAGACCGTCGAGCGGCGCAGCCCCAGCGAGCCCGAGTTCCTGCAGGCCGTCCACGAAGTTCTCGACACGCTCATCCCCGTGCTCGCCGAGCACCCCGAGTTCATCGAGGCCGAAGTGCTCGACCGCCTGGTCGAGCCCGAGCGGCAGGTGATGTTCCGAGTGCCGTGGCTCGACGATGACAATCATGTTCGGGTGAATCGCGGCTATCGCATCCAGTTCAACTCGGCGCTCGGCCCCTTCAAGGGCGGGCTGCGCTTCCACCCGAGCGTGAACCTCTCGGTCGTGAAGTTCCTCGGCTTCGAGCAGATTTTCAAGAACGCGCTCACGGGGCAGCAGATCGGTGGCGGCAAGGGCGGCTCCGACTTCGACCCGCGCGGCAAGAGCCGCTTCGAGGTGATGCGCTTCTGCCAGAGCTACATGACCGAGCTTTACCGGTACATCGGCGCGCAGACCGACGTGCCGGCTGGCGACATCGGGGTGGGCGGCCGAGAGATCGGCTTCCTGTTCGGCCAGTACCGCCGGCTCACCAACGGCCACGAGTCCGGTGCGCTCACGGGCAAGGGCACGGGCTGGGGCGGCGCCGAGGTGCGCACGCAGGCGACCGGTTACGGCGCGGTCTACTTCGCCGAGGAGATGCTGGCGCGCGCCGGCGAATCGATCGAGGGCCGTCGCGCCATCGTGTCGGGCTCGGGCAACGTCGCCACCTATGTGATCGAGAAGGTGCAGCAGCTCGGCGGCCGCGCGGTCACCGCCTCGGATTCGTCCGGGTTCATCGTGGACGAGCAGGGTATCGACGTCGATCTGTTGAAGCAGATCAAGGAGGTCGAGCGCGGCCGCATCTCGGAGTACGCGGATCGTCGGCCGGGCGCTCGGTTCGTCTCGGACGGATCGGTCTGGAGCGTTCCGGGCGAGCTCGCCTTCCCCTGCGCGACGCAGAACGAGCTCGACGAGGCCGGCGCGCGCAAGCTGCTCGACGGCGGCGTGCGTGCGGTGACCGAGGGTGCCAACATGCCGACCACCCCCGAGGCGGTGGCCCTGCTGCAGCAGGCCGGCGTGCTGTTCGCGCCGGGCAAGGCCGCGAACGCCGGCGGCGTTGCGACCTCGGCGCTCGAGATGAGCCAGAACGCGTCGCGGGATCGCTGGGACTTCGAGCAGAGCGAGGAGCGACTGCACGCGATCATGCGCGACGTGCACGATTCGAGCTATGCGGCATCGGTGCGGTACGGGCGCCCCGGTGATTACGTGCTCGGGGCGAACACCGCGGGCTTCGTCCGGGTGGCGCGCGCGATGGTGGATCAGGGCGTCGTCTGAGCCCTGGTCCGGGCCGTCCAGCCGGTCATCCGGCATCGAAAACCCTCAACGGAAGGTTGAGATTTCACTCGACATCGAGCGATCTCGGAATGTGAAATCGTTGAAATCTTGCCGTTGTGGTCGATGGTTTCAGTTTTCGTGACCGGAGCGTGACATTTCTGTGATGTTCGGTTAGGCTTGACGAGGTTCTGGTCCGATCGGGCCGTTTCTCATCAGAGAACGTAGACGTAAGGCGAAATTTTGACTCAGCTCACCGGCATGGTTCAGACACCCGGAACAGCGGTTCAAACGGTGTCGGCTCCGCACAACTCGGCGGCTAAGCGACTCGCGCGCATGATGGGCGCAGGCGTGATCAGCGCAGGCCTGGTCGGCGTGTTCGCGTTCCCCGCGTACGCGACGCCCGAGACCGAAGAGCTCGTCTTCAGCACCCCGGTGCAGCAGGAGCTCACCGCGGTCGAGGCCGAGGCATCGGTTGAGCTGCAGGCACCGCAGGCGAAGAAGAAGCCCGTGGCTCCCGCCGCGGCGATCGTGCTCGCCACCGGTGAGGGCGGGCAGACCGCCACGGTCGGCGGCCACGACGTGCCGGCGGGCAAGGGCGCATCGGGCCTCGTCGGCGCGGCGCTCGCGCAGCTGGGCGACTACCAGGACTGCACCGCCGTGGTCGAGCGCGCGCTGCGCGCCATCGGCTACCCGGTGGGCGACCTCGGCACGCTGACCGGCCAGTACACGCCCTACGGCAAGCTCGTCACCTCGGGCGGCTACGCCGCGGGCGACATCCTGATCTGGCCCGGCAACCACGTAGCCATCTACATCGGCAACGGCCAGGCCGTGCACGGCGGATGGAACGGCACCACGGTGATCGCCGGCCTCAGCACCATCCACGGCTACCCGAGCGCTGTCGTTCGGGTCGGCTGATCCCTTACTTCTTTTCGAAACGGGCGTCGCTTCTCGCGGCGCCCGTTTCGCTACACTCGTAGAGTCCGCCTTGGTAGCTCAGTGGATAGAGCACTTCT
>JAGQTL010000032.1 GCA_020439035.1 Leucobacter sp.
CCCGGATTCACCGATGCAGATTCGAGGCTGGTGATTTCTCGGGTGCAGTGACGTCGGCGCTCTCTGGGCACGTTGGAACCTCAGGCCCCTGATGTCCTGTCCGTTCCACTGATAAAAGTTGTCGCGCCCGGTCGGGCTGGATGGTCAAGAAACAGTGATGCCCGGCGGTGACGTGGAGCGCGTAAGCAGGGCCGCCCATTCCCTCGCCCATGGCCAACACTCGGGCAGATGGAGCCGGAGTTTCCGTGCTGAACGGGCGATGCGCGCGGGTACGTTGATCAGTGTGCGTCGGATCGTTTGGGTGACCGCGCGGCCGAGTTTCTCTGCCGGGTCGGCGATCACGGCGGCAGCACGGGTGAGATTGTGGGCGATGGCCGCGAGGACCAGCCAGGCCGCGTTCGCCGCGTACTTCCCCGACGGTAAATGTGCGAGCGCGCTCGCTTTGAGGTCAGCATTGATCTGCTCAATGATCGCGTGATGCCGGTGGGTCTGATCGATGGTGACAGTATCGAGCTCGTCAGGGGTGACGGTGGTGAAGAACGCGTGGAACCGCCACGTATCAAATAGCGTCGGATGCTCCCGGGACGCTTTGGGCCCGAGCTCGGGGATGCGCCGCACCACGAGACGCCCGCTGATTTGCTGCCCCTTTTTCGAGGTGAACGCGGTGTACGGGATCTCGGCGACCTCGGCTCGGGAGATCAGTCTCCCGGTCTCCACGTCGCGAGTGGCCCCCGGGTACGCGATCGGTGTCCACGCCGCATCAGGAATCGATTCGATCGCACGCCTGATCGAGGGGTTCATGCGAACGGTCACTGACACGTCAGCTCCGGCCTGCTGCGCGGCCAACACCACGGCGTGGGAGTAGTACGCGGCATCCGCGCGGAGCAGCACACGACGGTCACCTGGCATGCGGCGCAGCTGCGCGAGCGCGTCGGACACGATTCGTTTCGCGCCCCGTGCGGAACTCGTTGATCCTTTCCGTAAACGCTGCGTGAGAATCACCGGCGCACAATCGTTGGTGGACGCAACGGCGAGGACCGCGTTCAGGCCGCGCACCCCGGAGTACCCAAACGATGCGCCCTGCTTCAAGTAGCCCTCGACCTCGATGATCGTGTCGTCGATATCCACGAACGTGTACCCCGAGCCTGCCGGCAGAAGGGTCGGGGTCTCGCTGATGAGACCGGTGAGGAATCGGGACGCGACCGCGTCGAGTTGACGCACATGCCCGAACTCGAAGGAGCGGAGGAACGAGCCCAGCGTGGAGGGCGCGTACACGCGATCGAACAGGCGTCGCATTCCGCCATGTCGGAGCAGGCGCATATCTTCGATCGAATCCGCACCCGCAACCATGCCCGCGACCAAGGAGGAGACCTTCGCTCCCGCGTTCGCGCCCTTGTCGGTTGGGACGGTGAGATGTGTGTCAGCGAGATGCGTGAGGCCTGCCCGTTCGGCGAGGCGCATCACGGGCACCAGGCCCGCACTCGACACGAGATTCGCGTCATCGAATGCTGCTGACAGCGTCGCGGGGGTGTGGTTGAATTGCATCTGAGAGATGCCTCCTGGTTGGGTTCGAATTGCGGTGTGGTAACTACAATTCTCCCAGATCAGAGAGGCATTTCCCTTATCTCAACGGCTCGTTTCCGGCACGACCATCGGTGAATCCGGGCTTAGTGGTGGCAACCAGCAGAAGGCACTTGTCGGGCGCTGGTTGGCTGCTGAATCGCGGGTCATTCTCATGGATGAGCCAACTCGCGGTGTCGATATCGACGCCAAGCGTCAGTTCTACTCACAGGCACGACAGCTCGCCGGACAAGGCGTGAGCATTCTTGCTGTCTCGTCAGAGATTGAGGAGCTGTTCGCCATGTGCGACCGGCTTGTTGTATTCAACGGAGGCCGAGTCACTGCGAGCCTGCCCGTCAAAGACACCACACTCGAAGAAGTCATGGCATTAACAATGGAAGCTGCGATCTAATGACTCAGTCAGTTACTCTTACTCCAAGCCCGGGCCAAGAGGCTCCAGCGCGCCGCCGCATTCGAGGTGGCCGCGACTTGCTAGGTCTACTGATTGCGACCATTGCACTCTTCATTGTCCTGACTTTCGCGGCACCAAGTTTTGCAACAACCGCAAACCTCCTCAACCTCATGCGTGACGTATCATTTGTCGGCATTATTGCGTTCGGGATGACGTTCGTGATCATTGCAGCAGAAATTGATATTAGCGTTGGTTCAGCAATGGCCTTCGCATCAGCTCTTCTAGGAAGTTTCTTCCTCGACTTCGGCATTCCGCTCCCACTCACTTGCCTACTCGTCTTGGCAGCCGGAACATTAGTTGGGTTGTTTGCGGGGTTCATTCGAGCGAAAACGAGCGTTCCATCGTTCATCGTGACACTCGCATTATTTACCGCACTACGCGGGGCAGCGTTGATGATTACTGATGCTCTGCTAAGATCAGTCGTGATCCCGGAGTTCACATTTTGGGGGGCAGGGTCGCTCCTGGGTATCCCCCTGCCGGCGATCCTGATGCTAGTAACCTTCGCAGTTTTTTGGTTTGTCTCAACGCGCACAGCATTCGGACGCTCCGTCTATGCTGTGGGAGGTAACGAGGCAGCGGCTCAGCTATCCGGAATCTCTGTTGTTCGTGTGCGGGTTTTAATCTTCGCAATCACCGGTTTTCTTGCGGCGGTAAGCGGGCTGCTGCTTTCCGCACGAATCGGCACGTCGAATGCCAGCATCGGCAATGGCGTGGAGTTCGCAGTGATCTCCGCGGTAATCGTCGGTGGCGCGAGCCTATACGGTGGTCGCGGGTCGATGGTCGGAACACTGCTCGGCGTTCTCTTCATCGGCATGCTCAACAACGGCATGGTACTCATGGGTGTCAACTCCTACGCTCAGGGGGTGGCGCAGGGTGCGATCGTCCTCGGCGCAGTACTTATTAGCGCCTACGTTAACCGCGACCAATCAGGACGAAAAACCTTCCTAGGCTTCCGAACAAAGTCCAAAAAGACTGCGGTTGCCTGATGAAAACCACATACCTCACCTGGCAAGAAGCACTGCAAGATGCTGTTCACCCGAGCATTGATCAGTTCAATGCGGTACAGGCGGCTCGTCGTCTCCACTCCGAAGTCGCAGCAGAAAACCAGGGCCGTCCGGTGCCTGTTGCGAGTGTGTCAGAGCACATCTGCCGGCGTCCAGATGAAACTGATATCCCGGTCCGCATTTATAGGGATCACCCAGGCCTCGTGGCACCCGTCGTGATATTCGCGCACGGCGGAGGTTGGGTACTGGGATCGAGAGACACTCATGACAATCTATGTCGTTCACTGTGCAGTGAGAGCGGCTGGACAGTCGTGTCAGTCGACTACTGTTTGGCCCCCGAGCACATCTATCCAGCCCAGATCGACGATGTGGACCTGGTACGTACATGGTTAATAGCGAACGCGGGTGAACTTGAGGTCGACGGCGACCGGATTGCTCTCGCTGGAGACAGCGCCGGGGGGAACCTAGCCGCGGGCGTGTGCCTTCGGCACCGGGGCGATCCGCGAAACGTATTTCAACTCCTGTTCTACCCTGCATTGGACGGTCGTCTTCTACCCGATGGTTGGGTTGACGTTCAACCAGAGGACGTGTTGCAGTACGACATGACGCGATGGTTTTACCATACTTATGCAGGAGACCCTTCGCGGCTCAGCGATGCCGAGGTCTCACCGGCCCTCGCTGACGACCTGCACGATATGCCACCTGCCCTTGTTATTGTCGGGGCCAGAGATGGGTTACTTCGTGATGCTCAGCTGTATGTTGCACGACTCGCAGAATCGGGTGTCGATGCACAACTCATGGTAGTTGATGGGATGGAGCATGGTTTCGTCCAGGTCGCTGCATTGAACGAACGGCGCAAAGTCATCCGTACGGCCGCAGCCGCACTTCGCTCAAGGATGTAGTTGCGGGATTGCTGGGGACTAGACACAGCCCGAATATCTGAGATTTCATCTTGCGAGGCTAACAAACACACTCTGATGGCTCAGTGGTGCTGCGCCCGCCGCTCGTCGCGCACAGCCTGCGCCGCCAGCATCTCGTTGTACGCCGCGAGCTCCGCGTCGCCCGAGCGATCCGCCGCCCGATCCCGGCGCTTCTGCTCGCGCTCATCGCTCCGCGACCACTGGATCGCGACCGTGAGCGCGAGGGCGAGCGTCGGGAGCTCGCCGATGCCCCAGGCGATGCCCCCGCCCGTCGCCTGATCCGCAAGCGGCGTCGCACCCCACGTGCGCCCCATCGCCCCGAACCAGTCGGCGAGCATCAGCCCCTTGCCCGTCATCAGCGTGACGCCGAAGAAGGCGTGCGAGGCCATCGTGGCGAAGAGCGTCGCGATCCGCAGCGCATACGGGAACCGATACGGCACCGGGTCGATGCCGACCATGGAGAGCGAGAACAGGTAGCCCGAGATGAGGAAGTGCACGATCATCCACTGGTGCCCGAAGTGCGCCTCCATGGCCCAGCGGAAGATCGGCGAGAAGTAGAACACCCAGAGCGACCCGGCGAAGACGACGGCGGCGACGGCCGGGTGCGTGATGAACTTCGCGTACGGCGTCTGCACGGTCCAGAGGATCCACTCGCGGCCGCCCCACGATCCGTCGGCCCGCTTCTCCGTGGCGCGCAGCGCGAGGGTCACGGGCGCGCCGAGCACGAGCACGAGCGGGATCAGCATCGTCAGCATCATGTGCGCGAGCATGTGCTGGCTGAACAGGTACTGCTCATACACGTTGAACGCACCGTTCGTCGTGTAGAAGAGCAGCAGGAGGCCGCCGAGCCAGGCGACGGTGCGTCCGATCGGCCAGCGATCCCCCCGCCGATGGAGCCGCAGCACGCCGGCCAGGTAGAACATGGCGCCGAACGCGCACACCAGCACCCACGCGAGGTCGAACTTCCATTCGGTGAGGTAGCTCGTGGCCGAGAGCGGGGCGGGCAGCGGATCGCCCGTGAGGATCTGGGCCGGCGTGACCGTGGGGCTGCCGCTCTCGCGCGCCGAGACGAGCGCGACCGGCGTCGCGGTGCGGCCGAGCGCGGCCGCGAACCCGCTCGCCGCGCCCATGACCGCGAGCTCGGCGACCACGAGCCAGGCGAAGACGCGCGCGCCGTTCGGGGCGGTGAGCTTCGGGATCGTGCGCACGCGCCACGCGGCCCCGAACGCGCCGAGCAGCACGAGCGCGCCGCTCTTCAAGAGCACGATGACGCCGTAGCCGGTGCCGAACAGGGCGTCGAACGAGCCGATGCGCAGCCAGGCGCTCACGATGCCCGAGGCGGCGACGCCGATGAACGCGAGCAGCGCGAGCGTCGAGTAGCGCAGGACCAGCAGTTGGAGCCGGGCGCGGTCGAGGCCGCGGGCGACGGCGACGAGGGCGACGAGGGCGACGAGGCCGCCGAGCCACACCGAGGCGCCCAGCAGGTGGATCAGCAGCGAGTTCACGGCCTGCGCGTGGCCGGCGGCTCCGGCGGCGTGGCCCTGCTGCGCGAGCGGGATCGTCGTCGCCAGTGCGCCCACGAGGGCCAGCAGCACCCAGCGCCGGTCGCGCACGGCGAAGCAGAGCACGGTCGTCGCCGCGGCCAGTAGGAGTTCGAACAGCCAGAGCTGCCCGAGCTCGAACTCCGTGATGAACTGGCCGAGCCCGGCGCCGAAGCTCGCGTCGCCCGAGAAGGGCACCCCCGAGACGTCGAGGTAGGTGAGCAGGATCGCCGCGGCGCTCGCCACGCTCAGCACCGCCGCGGCACCGGCGGCGAGGTCGAGGGCCGTGCGCCACTCAGGCCGCTCGGGGTCGAAGGCCCAGACCGCCATCACGAGCGCGCCGATCAGCACCGCCATGCCGAGGTTCACGGCGGTGCGGGCGATCGGCAGGCCGTAGCGCACGAGCGCGCCGGGGTCGAGCAGCTCGCGCTCGGCGGCGGCGCCGCCGATCCGCAGCGCGACCAGCAGGGCGATCAGCGTCGCGAGGAGCAGCGCGGCGGGAGCGAGGATCCGGAGTGAGCGAGGCACGGGTCAAGCCTATGCGCCGGCGCTGAGAGCGGCGGCCATCGGGGGTCTCGCCGCGCCACGGTGAGCACGCGGCATGACCGCGAGTGGATCAGGCGGCCGGGTCGACGCGGCGCACGTGCAGGCGCCAGCGCTCAGGCCCGCGATCGAGGTACTCGACGTCGAACATGCCCGGGGCGCGCTCCGCGAGCTGGTGGAGCAGCGGCACCGGGTCGTGCGTGGCCGAGAGCACCATGCCGAAGCCGGGGCGCAGGCCGTCGAGCATGCCGAAGATCGCGGCGTGGCGCACCGCGTGCGGAATCGTCTGCACGTCGACCTCGGGGATGCCCTCGTCGTGCCCGCCGCACGCGCACGTGCCGCCGCCCGCGTGCCCGGCAGCGCCGGCCGACTCGCGGTTCGGGTGGATCTCGATATCTGCCATGAGCGTCTCCTTCTCGACACCGTCGACGCGTGCGTGCCGACGAAAACGCCGCCCCCACTGGGCGACGCGATGTTTATTACAATAGCAATGTGAAAAACAGCGTGCGGCTCGCGCCGCGGAACCCGCCGACACGGCGGGCGCTTCCGCCGACCCGCGAGGCGCTGCTCGAACTGCTGCAGGCGCAGCGGGCCCCGGTGCCGGTCTCGGCCCTCGCAGAGGCCACGGGGTGGCACGGCAACACCGTGCGGGCGCACCTGCAGGCCCTCTGGGAGGACGGGCACGTCGACCGCATGGCCGAGGAGCCGGACGGGCGGGGCCGGCCATCGTGGCTGTGGCGGGCGCGGGAACGGCCCGCCGTGTCGCCGTACGCGGCGCTCGCGGGAGTGCTCGCCGAGACCCTCGTCACCCTGAGCCCGGACCCCGAGCGCGACGCCCACGAGGCCGGCCGCATCTGGGGGCTGCGCCTCGCCGCGGGCTCGGCGGCCGCCGACGGCGCGGACGACCTGAACGCGCGGGTGATCGAGGCCATGCGCGAGCAGGGCTTCTCGCCCGAGGCACGGGATCCGCGGGGCGCGACGGGCCCCCACGGCGAGCTCGACGCGACCGTCGCGCTGCGCCAGTGCCCACTGATCGAGGCCGCGAGCACCCACACTGATATCGTGTGCGCGGTGCACCTCGGCATGATCGCGGGTATCGCCGAGGCGCTGGGGGGCCGCGATCGCGGATCCACGATCACCCCGCTCAGCTCCCCCGGCGAATGCGAACTCCGCCTCGCGGTCGCACCGGCCGGGCGCCGGCCCGGCCCACCCCGCCCCATCGATCACGAAACGGCCACCGCATGAGCTTCGCCCCGACCCGCACCCGTCACGGCGCCTCGCCGCGGCTCGTCTGGATGCTACCGGCCGGGCTCTGCCTCCTCGCGGGACTCGATGCCGCGCTGCTGCTGCTCGGGCTGCCGGCGCCCGTAACGACGAAGCGCCTGCCCGAGACGCACGGCATGCTGCTGACCATCGGCTTCATCGGCACGCTCGTCGCGCTCGAGCGCGCGACCGCGCTCAGGCGCTGGTACGGCTACCTCGCGCCGGGTCTGCTCGGCCTCGGCGGCGTGCTGCTCATCGCCGACCCCGTGCCGCTCACCGTCGCGAAGGCGGTGCTCGTCGCCGGCACCGCGGCGTTCACCACCGTCTACATCCCGCTCTGGCACCGTCGCTACGACGCCCAGCTGCTCGTGCAGCTGCTCGGCGCCGGCTTCGCGCTCGCCGCGGCGATCCTCTGGCTCGGCGGCGTCGAGTTCGCGCTGCTGCTGCCCTGGATCTACGCCTTCATCGTGCTCACCATCGCGGCCGAGCGCGTCGAACTCGCCATCACGCTGGGGCCCGGCGCGGGCGGCCGCCTCCTCGCGCACGCCTGGGGCATCGCCGTGGCCCTGCTGATCGGGCTGGCCAGCCCGCGGATCGGCGCGATCGCCCTCGGCGTCGCGTTCCTGGCCCTCACCTTCTGGCTCCTGCGCCACGACATCGCGCGGCGCACGATCCGCGCACGCGGCGCCACCCGCTACATGGCCGCCTGCATGCTCGGCGGCTACTTCTGGCTCGCGCTCGCGGGCGTCGCGCTGCTCCTCTCCTCCCCGAACGGGTTCCCGGCGACGCAGGCCGCCTACGACGCCGTGACGCACGCGATCCTGCTCGGCTTCGCGATGTCGATGATCATGGCGCACGCGCCCACGATCCTGCCCGCGGTGCTCCACATTCCGCTGCCGTACCGCACCGCCTTCTGGGTGCCGGCCGCGCTGCTGCACCTGAGCCTCGTCGTGCGCATCTGGCTCGGCGACGGGCTCGGCATCACCGTCGCCTTCACGGTCGGCGGAGCGCTCGGCGTCGCGGCGCTGCTGATCTTCGCGGTGACGGCGCTCACAAGCGCGATCATCGGGCCGCCGAAGCGCGAGGGGCGGGCGCGGCCCGGCGGAGGCGACGCGCGGACCGTGGAGGACGAGCCCGCGGATGAGGATGAGCCCGTGGAGGGGACGACGAGGACGCCATCGAAGGGAACGGCCAATGGTTGAGCGCGGGACGTCGACGCAGGATCCCGGCGCTCCCCTGACCCCGGGCGGCCCCACCCCGCCCGGTGCGGGCGACCGCGCCCCCGGCCGCGGCTTCTGGGCGATGCGCGATCTGCCGACCGCGGCCTGGCTGACGCTCGCCGTGATCGCCTCGGCCGCCCACCGCAGCCTGCCGGCCGCGCCCTGGCTGCTCCTGCACCTCGTCTTCCTCGGCGCGATCACGCACGCGATCCTCGTGTGGAGTCAGCACTTCGCCCTCGCGCTCACCCGCAGCACGCTCACCGTGGGCGGCCGCCGCACGCAGAACACGCGCCTGATCCTCGCCAACGTCGGGATCGCCCTCGTGCTCACGGGCGTGCCGCTCGGCGTCTGGCCGCTCACCGTCGGCGGGGCCGCGCTGCTCATCGTCGCCGTGATCTGGCACGGCATCTCGATCATCCGCCGCCTGCGCGGCGCGCTCACCGGCCCGTTCACCCGCACGGTGCGCTACTACATCGTCTCCGCCACGTGCCTGCCGGTGGGCGCCGCGCTCGGCGCGTGGATCGCGGGCCCGGGCGATCCCGGCGGCCGGCTGACGCTGGCGCACGCCATCATCAACGCCCTCGGCTGGATCGGCCTCACGGTTGCGGGCACGCTCGTCACACTGTGGCCGACCATGCTGCGCACGCGCGCCGACGACCGCGCATCCGCAAACGCCGCACGCGCGCTGCCCGTGCTCGCCGGCGGCGTGCTCGTCGCGGCGCTCGGGGCCGCGGCCGGGGTCGGCGCGCTCGTGGGCCTCGGTCTCATCGCCTACGCCGCGGGGCTCGGCCTCCTCGGCGTCTCGTTCGCGCGCTCCGCCCGCCGCACGCCGCCGCGCAGCTTCGCCACGCTCTCCGCCGGAGCCGGCGTGCTCTGGTGGGCCGCCTGCCTCGTCGTGATCGTGGTCCGCAGCGCCCCCGCCTGGCCGATCGGCTCCGAGCTCACCCCGATCGTGCAGGCCATCGACTGGGCGGCGCCGTTCCTCGCCGCCGGGTTCGCCGCGCAGGTCCTCCTCGGCGCGCTCAGCTATCTCGTGCCGGTCGTGGTCGGCGGCGGGCCGACGCCCGTGCGCGTGGGCACCACCGCGTTCGACCGGTTGGGCGGGCTGCGCGTCTCCACCGCGAACGTAGCGCTGTTCGTGTGCGCGCTTCCCGTGCCGAGCCTCGTGCGGGTCGCCTCATCCGTGCTCTACCTCGTCGCCATGGCCGCCTTCATCCCGCTGCTCCTGATCGCGCTCCGCCGCCAGTCGCAGGCGAAGCGCGCCGGCCTGCGGCTCGAGGCCCCGGCACCCGATGCGGCGGGCGACGCGTCGGCCCGGCGGCGCGGCCCCATGGCGCCCGAGGGCGAGCAGCCGCGTGGCCGGCGGGCCGGCCAGGCCGTCGCCGGGCTGCTCGCCATCATCCTCGTGGCCGCCATCGGGGGCGCGCTCGATCCTCACGCGCTCGGCTCCGCCGGGGCGTTCACCCCGGGCCCGAGCACGAACAGCACCGCGCCGGACAGCGCGAACGCACCGGTGCGCACGGTGCAGGTGACGGCAGCGAACATGCGGTTCACGCCGAGCCGCATCGAGGTGCCGGTCGGCACTCGGCTCGTGATCGAGCTCACCAACACCGACCCCGAGCTGGTGCACGATCTCGTGCTCGCGAACGGCGTGCAGGGCAGTCGTCTCGCGCCGGGCGCCTCCGAGACCATCGACGTGGGCGTGGTCTCCGGCGACGTCGCCGGCTGGTGCTCGATCGCCGGCCATCGCCAGATGGGCATGACGCTCGACATCATCGCGACCGACGCGCCGGGTGCCGACGACACGGGTGATGCGGCGGGCGGCATGGAGGGGATGGATCACGGCACGCACTCCGGCGGCGAGGGCGGCGAGAGCGCGGCCGCGCTGATCGATCTGTCGAAGAGCCCGTCGGACGGCTTCGAGCCGTACGGCGCGGTGCTCGATCCGCTGCCGAAAGCCGACGGGCCGGTGACGCATCGCATCACCCTGCCCGTGACCGAGCAGGTGCAAGAGGTCGCGCCGGGCGTGACGCAGCGCCTCTGGACGTTCGGCGGCACCGCCCCGGGCCCCGTCTTCCACGGCCGCGTCGGCGACACGTTCGTCGTGACCCTGGTGAACGACGGCACGATCGGCCACTCCATCGACTTCCACGCGGGCGCGCTCGCGCCCGACCAGCCGATGCGCACGATCGCGCCGGGCGAATCACTCACCTACACGTTCACGGCCACGCGCTCGGGCATCTGGATGTACCACTGCTCGACCATGCCCATGTCCGCTCACATCGCCAACGGCATGTACGGTGCGGTGATCATCGAGCCCGACGACCTGCCCGAGGTGGATCGCAGCTACGCGCTCGTGCAGGGCGAGTACTACCTCGGCCCGCAGGGCGGGGAGGTCGATATGGATCGCGTGATGACGGGCGATCCCGACCTCGTGACCTTCAACGGCTACGCTGCGCAGTACGACCACGCGCCGCTGCCGGCGCGCGTGGGCGAGCGGGTGCGCGTCTGGGTGCTCGACGCGGGGCCGAACCGCGCGACGAGCTTCCACGTGGTCGGCGGGCAGTTCGACACGGTGTGGTCGGAGGGCCGGTATCTGATCAACCGGGCTCGCGACACGGGATCGCAGTCGCTCGGCCTGCAGCCCGCGCAGGGCGGCTTCGTCGAGCTGGTCTTCCCCGAGGCCGGGCACTACCCGTTCGTCTCGCATGTCATGATCGACGCCGAGCGGGGCGCCCACGGGATCTTCGAGGTCGCGGACTGACGCGGGCGCCGGGGGACGGGCCGGAAACGCCCGAGCCCCGGAAACGACTGAACCCCGGAAACGACTGAACCCCGGAAACGACTGAGCCCCGGCCGGGGCCGGGGCTCAGCGCGATGGGATCCGTTCGCTTACACGAACGGCGTCGCCGGGTTGCCCTCTTCGCTCGTCGCGAGCCAGCGGCCGTAGACCTCGAGGCCGGTGTCGGGCAGGGTCAGCCCGTGGCGGGCGGCGATGGCCTGGTCGCGCCAGAACCGCTGCAGCTCGCTCGACTCCGCGAAGCCGGCCGAGCCATGCGCGGTCATGAGGATGTCGATCGCATCCTTCACGTTCGCGACGACCTGCGCCTGCTGTCCGCGCTGGCGGGCCCGCAGGCCGTAGTCGAGGTATCCGCCCGCCTGCGTCGCGGCGTCGATCTCATCCGCAGAGCGGTAGGTGAAGAGCTCGGCCGCCTCGATCAGCAGCGCGGCACGTGCGAGAGCGAGCTGGAACGGGATGGAGTCCGACTGGCGCTCGTACGTCGTGTACGCGATGCCCTTCTTCGGCGCGTCGGCCCGAACGAGCTCGAGCACGCGCTGGGCCATGCCGAGGTGCGCGCCGAGCAGCTGCGCCTCGAGCACCGGCACGAAGGCCGCCTTGTACGGCGCCTCGCTGTTCTCGTCGACGCCCGGGTAGTCGCCCTCGATCGCCGGCGTGACGCGCAGGATCCGATGCTCGGGCACGAACACGTCGTCGGCGAGGAACGAGTTGCTCGCGGTCGCCTTCAGGCCCGAGACGAACCAGGACTCCTTGTACTCGAGATCCGAGCGCGGAATGAGGACGATCGCGTTGTCCTCGAAGTTGCCCGCCGCGTCATGCAGCGGGGCGCCGAGGATCGCCCAGTCCGAATGCCACGAACCGGAGTTGTAGCGCCACTCGCCCGAGATGCGGTAGCCGCCCTCGGTCGCGGCCGCGTGCGAGGAGGGCGCGAGCACGATCGACACCAGCGTGTCGGGGCTCTCGCCGAAGACGTCCTGCTGGGCCTGCTCCGAGAACCAGCCGGTGACGTACGCGCCGGAGTTGAGCAGGCCGGTGATCCAGGCGGTGCCGCCGTCGGCCTGCGCGACCACGCGCGCCACGTCGATCTGCTCGCGGGTGTCGGAGCCGTAGCCGCCGAAGCGCTTCGGCACACCCGTGCGGAAGACGCCGATCTTGGTCATCGCGTCGATGGTCTCCTCATCGACATGCCGCTGCGCCTCGTTCGCCGGAGCGTTCTTGCGGATGATGGGGTGGATCCCCTCGATCCGGGTGAGGAGGCCGGGGATATCGGGAGCCAGGGAGAGGTCGTTCATGATCTTCCTTTCTAGGTTCGGGTCGCTTCCGACGATCGACCGTGATCGTCAGTCGTGACCTCAGGGATGCCGCACGCGTCGGTGCGTACGATTTCTGGGGTGTTGCGGCAGTGCCGCCCTCGGTTGGTGGTGCTCCCCGCTGAGCGGGTGCCTGGGACGTGCTGCAGGTGAGTCGGCGGAGGCTCGTTCCACCCCGGGTCAGGCGAGCAGGTGCCGAATGCTCTCGGTCATTGCCCGTTCCGCCAATCTGGGTCCTTTCTGGTTACGTCTCGAACCACACGGTACGTCTCGACCCTGAGCGTTTCGAAGAGGCTGAACGGCGTCGGACCACCACGTACCCGATGCGCAATGTAACCCTAACTTAACGAAAGATGAAGTAGCAATCAATACAGTTGAGTAGGAGTTTTCACCCAGGGTGACGCGCTAGGCTGCGCCCGGCGTCGCCGCACCTCGCCGCAACGCGACGGCACGACCACCCGGAACTGCTCACCAATCGGTCTGATCAACCAGATCCCAGGTGGCTTGCAGCGCGGAGGGCGACACCGCGGCCGTCGGCCCCGGCCTCCAGGAGCCGAGGCGCGCGCGCACGCGCAGCAGTTCATCGCGAAGCACGAACCACACCCCTCGCGCCGGCTCGTCGGTCTCGTTCACGTATTCGTGGGGCCGCTGCGCATCGAAGTGCACGGAGTCGCCCGCGCTCAACTCGTAGCGATCGAATCCGAGCTTGAGGGTGAGTCGCCCCTCGAGCAGCAGCCCGTACTCGTATCCCTCGTACTGCGAGAGACCGCCCGTGGGAGAGCTCGACGTATGCGGCGGGTAGGTGATGACCAGCGGCTCCATGGTCTCCTCGGCGCCACCGGCGAGGCGCTCCCACTTCACGCCGCTGCTCAGCACGAGCGCCGGGTTCTCCCCCATCCGCTGCACCGTCGGCCTCGTCTCCGCCATGAACGGGCCCTCCGAGCGCCCGTCTCCGACGCCGAGCAGGGCATCCATCGACAGGCCCAATCGGCTGACCAGCAGATACAGCGTGTTCAGCGAGGGCTGCACCTTGTCGGTCTCGATCTGCGAGAGCAGGCTCGCGGTCACGCCCATCGAATCGGCCAGCGACCTGAGGGTCAGCCCCAGCGACTCTCTGGCCGCACGCAGCCGCGCTCCCAGACGAGGGTTCACTTTTTCGGGTTCCACAGTCGCGTCCGTCTCCGACCCGCGCATCCGTGCAGAAATGGGGAACGCACCACGGGCCTCACTTTAGGCTCGGACTCACGATATCGAACGTTTGCCACCGGCTCCTACCCGGGCAGCGTTCCGGGCGAAAGCGGCCCGCAAATGCACGACGCCCCCGGCCATCGGCCAGGGGCGTCGTCGAAGCGTCGGCGTGCTTACTTCACGGCCGCCTTGAGCTTGCTGCCGACCGAGACCTTCACGCGCTTGCCGGCCGGGATCTCGATGGTCTCGTTGGTGCGCGGGTTGCGGCCGGTGCGAGCGGCGGTGGCCACCGACTCGAACGAGAGCCAGCCCGGGATCGAGACCTTGCCACCACCGGCGACGGTCTCGGAAACAGCCGAGAAGAGGCCATCGAGCACGGCCGACACGGCCGCCTGGCTCTGACCGGTCTCAGCGGCGACCTTGGCAACGAGTTCAGTCTTGTTCAGCGACATGTTTTGTCCTTCCGAGGGCCGAACTCGAGGAGCCGCGCCCTGATGTGTGGTGCCCCGCGCGGGGCTGATCGGGTGATCGGGTACGAATCTACCCCAGATTTGCCCGAGATCAGCGGAATCCCGCGGATTTCGCTCAGATTTCTCCGCGTATTCCGCTGCGGGCGAGCGCGGAGGCGCGATCCGGCACGAGCACGTCCGTGAATCGGGTGCGGGGGAGGCGCTTGCCGTGCACGCGCCGGGTAACGGAAGCCCGGGAAAACAACGGGGGCCGATCGCGCTCGCGACCGGCCCCCGCCGACTTCGGATCCGAACGAACCGTTACCAGCTCGACTTCGTGATGCCCGGCAGCTCACCGCGGTGCGCCATATCGCGGAAGCGCACACGGCTGATGCCGTACTTCGACAGCACGCCGCGGGGGCGGCCATCGATCACGTCGCGGCTGCGCACCCGCACCGGCGAGGCGTTGCGGGGCAGCTTCTGCAGGCCCACGCGAGCCGCCTCGCGGCTCTCGTCGGTGCCGTTCGGGTCGATCAGGGCCTTCTTCAGCTCGAGGCGCTTCTCGGCGTAGCGCTCGACGACGGCCTGACGCTGCTTGTTCTTCGCGATCATGCTCTTCTTCGCCATGATTTAGCGCTCCTCTCGGAATTCGACGTGCTTGCGGATGATCGGGTCGTACTTCTTGAGCACGAGGCGATCCGGGGTGTTGCGACGGTTCTTCTTCGTCACGTAGGTGAACCCGGTACCCGCCGTCGAACGGAGCTTGATGATCGGACGGACATCCTGCTGCTTTGCCATTAGAGCTTCACCCCGCGCTTCGTCAGGTCGGCGACCACGGCCTCGATGCCGCGGGCATCGATCACCTTGATGCCCTTAGCCGACAGGGTGAGCGTCACCTTGCGGCCGAGCGAGGGCACGAAGTAGGTCTTCTTCTGGATGTTCGGATCGAACCGACGCTTGGTGCGGCGGTGCGAGTGCGAAATGTTGTGTCCGAAGCCGGGAACGGCACCGGTCACCTGGCACACTGCGGCCATGGTTTTCCTCCATTACCGTGAGGCCGAACGGCCCCACCCAAGATCTCTTGTCTGCAGGGGCTCGGGATCTCTTCCGAATCGCCCCCACGGTCTGCGCACTGGGACTGCGCACAGCCAAGGATCTACTTTAGCTCAGACAGGAGCTCACCACAAGCTCGAAGGATCGCCGAACGGTTTTCCGGTGGTCGCGCCTTACACCTTGGCCTTACGGTAGCCCCACTTGCGCGCTGCCGCCTCAGTCCTGAAGCAGTCCTCAGGCTGGGTGGCGTTGTAGAAGCGTTGCCCCGGAACATGGAAGATGCCCGAGTTTGCATTGCCCTTGATCGGCGCCCAGACCGGGCAACGATACTTGCTCACCGGATTGGCGTGAGTCGGGTACGAGACAACGTTGGTCGCCTTGGAGGTCTTCGTTCGAGTCGGGACATGGGAGAGCTTTCCCACAACCGAGACCGTGATTCTATGGCCGACATCGGCCGCGCGAAGTTTGTAGCTGGATCCGGTGGCACCCGCCACCGCAATCCCGTCCCGCCGCCACTGGTACTGCAGTTTGACTCCGGTCGGGCCCCAACCCGAGGCCTTGGCGGTCAGCCGCTTGCCGTACATCGCGATGCCAACGATCTTCGGCTTCTTGGCAACAATGCCGTCGAACACCTTTTTCCCGGACGACACTCGCACGGCCGTCTCATGCCCCGTCTTCTTGCCGGTCACGCGAAGGGAGATCGTCTTCTTCACGTCAGCCGCGACCAGCTTGTATTGGGATTTCGTGGCCTTCTTGATGGCTTTACCGTTGCGCAGCCACTGATAGCTCAGTTTGACGCTCTTCGGCACCCAGTTCCCGGGTTTCGCCGTCAACGTTCTGCCCTTCACCGCGATTCCGGTGAACTTCGGGGTCGCTGTCGTCATGGCTTTGAGCACGTCAATCGAAGCAGATGTCCCGGACTTCGAAGTGAAGCCGACCTTCGACATCGTTACCACCAGTGAGATCCTCGCGCCGCGATCGGCCGCAGCAAGCCGGTACCCCTTTTCCGTCGCGCCGGCAATCTCCTCGTCGCCTCGCATCCACTGATAGCTGGGCTCCGCATCGGCTGGCTCCCAACTCCCCGGCTCCGAATCCAGGAACGCACCCGCCTTCGCCGTACCGCCACCACGCACCGAGATCTTCGGCGCCTTCACCATCACGACATCGGGTTCGGTCGCGTGCGACGCGGGCACCTGCGGCACCATGAGAAGGGTGAGCACAAGGCTCAACGCGAGGAGAACGGCTGCCAGGGCGCGATTCGGTCGAATGATCTGGATCGTACGGTTACCCACTTGCGCCCACCTGCAGTTTTCACGAAACTCTCGAAATCACGGAGTCCGAGCAGTTTACCCGGGCGCGAGCGCGCGAAAAAGTTGCCGGTTTCCCGCCTCTCCCCACGAGACCGGGCGCTACGTCTTCGCGACCTTCTTGCCCGCCGACTTCTTCGCCGTCTTGGCATAGCCGCTCTTACTCCCCGTCACCGTGACGGTGAGCGTCTTGCCGCGATCCGCCGCCGTCACCCGATAGCTCGACTTCGTCGCACCCGCGATCGACGTGCCGTTGCGCTTCCACCGATAGCTCAGCTTCACGCCGCTCGGCTTCCAGGTGCCGGCCTTCGCCTTCAGCGTCCTGCCCGCCTTGGCCGTGCCGGAGATCTTCGGCACCGGCGTTGCCGTGAGCTTCTTCAACGGCTTCGCGAAGGTGATCTTGATCTTCGCCGCGGTGCGATCCTTCGAGATGCCCATCACGGTCACGGTCGCGTTGCCGTGCGGGCGCATCTTCTGCCCCGTGCGCAGCACCTCCGTGTACTCGCCGCCCGAGCCGCGCTTCTTCTTCCAGCTGGTCAGCACGGTCGAGGCGGAGGGATCCTTCTTCGGGGTTTTCACGATCTTGACGCCGGCTTCGGTGCGCAGCCAGTTCTTCCCGCCGGTCGGCCCGACGCTCCACGTGGCGGGCCTGCCGGCGACCGCATCGTGGTTGCGCCCGCTGCGGTACTCCACGTAGAAGGGATCGCCGCCGTCCGGGGCGACCCGCAGCCCGCGCACACCGCTCGACCCGTCCCCGATGCCGAGCGCCCGGATCGTGACGGTCTGCGATGCACCGCCCGCCGGCGTCACGTCGCGCACGACGCCCGGGGGGAGCACGCCGAGGTAGTCTCGCTGATTCAGCGACAGCGGCGGCGGCTGAGAGCTGTAGCCGACGATCCCCAAGCCCATCACGCTCCACAGGTCGCCGTATTCCTCGTCGACGCAGGGCTTTCGCAGTTTGGTGCCCGAGTACGCCGCGTCGACGACTCCCTTGCCGCACAGGCGCGCATTCGCGTGGTTCAAGCCGAAGTTGTGCCCGATCTCGTGGGCGACGGGGTGCACGCCCTCCGTCACCTTCTGGGTGCCGAGGTTCACCCAGACGGTGCCGCCGGCGAGCTTCTGCTGCCCGAACGAGGCGGTGCCGAGCCCCGCGCAGGTCGCGTCGCGCACGATCACGATCAGGTGACGCGTGGAACCCGACTCCTGATAGGTCGCCGGAGTTCGACCGAAGGCATCGGCTCCCTTGGCCCACGCCTTCGCGATCGAGCAGACATCGTAGCTCGTCTTCACCCGAGTGATCTCGCCCTCGGCGATCAAGGGGACGGCACCCAAAGTCTCCCGCGCCCAGTAGTCCGAGACCTTCGTGAGCAGCGCGCGCAATTGGCCGACGCTCGGCACCGACCCCTTCTGGCCCGTGCTCTTCTCGAGGAACACCACATCCGCCGTGTGCTCCACGGGCGTGAGCGTCGCCGGCACCAGCGCGCGGACCGACGTGGCGGCCACCGTGGCGGCCGGTGGGGCCGACGCCGCAGCCGGCTCGGCGCGAACCGGGGCCACGAGCGCGCCGAGCGCCAGCAGCAGGGCCGCCGGCGCGGCGATGACTGCCGCGAACGTGCGCGCGGTTTCGGGTGTCGTGAAATCGTTCATCTGAGTCTCGTCGCTGCGACCCCAGTGCTGCCGGGTACCCCGAGTCTAATCCCGGGGCATCGAATGAGCGAGGGGCGAGCGCGCGGGCGCTACTGTTGTCGGGTGATCGATCCAGCACCCGGCGAGATGATCCGCTACGTGGCGATCGGCGACAGCTTCACCGAAGGCGTCGGCGATGAGCTGCCCGACGGCTCGGTGCGCGGGTGGGCCGACCTCGTGGCACAGGGGCTCGCCGACGCGACCGGGCAGCCCGTTCAGTACGCGAACCTCGCGATCCGCGGTCGCCTGCTCGGCCCGATCCTCGAGCAGCAGCTCGAGCCGGCCCTCGCGCTCGGTCCCACCCTCGTCAGTGTGAACGGCGGCGGCAACGACATGCTGCGGCCCGGCACCGACATGCCCTGGATCATCGAGCGCACCGAAGCCGCCCTGCGCCGCATCCTCGAGACCAACGCCGAGCCCCTGCTGCTCGCGGGAGCGAACCCGACCGCGAGCCTTCCGGGCGGCGCGCGGGTGCGGAAGAAGGGCGATGAGCTCACCGCGGCGGCCGGTCGGCTTGCGGGCGAGCTCGGGGTGCGGTTCTGCGACAACTGGAGCGACCCGGTGCTCGGCCGCCGGGAGTACTGGTCGCGCGACCGGCTGCACCTGGCCCCGGTGGGCCACCACCGCGTGGCCGCGAACGTGCTGCGCACCCTCGGTGTCGAGCCGCCCGCCGACTGGCAGCTCGACGCCGCCCCGCTCCCCGCGCCGAGCCGTCGCGAGCAGCTCCGCTACGCGCGCGAGCACGTGCTGCCGTGGATCGGGCGGCGTCTCACGGGCCGATCGAGCGGCGACGGCCGGTCGGCGAAGCATCCCGACTGGATCGTCGTCGAACCCCGGCACCGCGGCTGACGCCTACTTCTTCACCCCGTAGCTCGTGCGGCCGATCTCCCCGCCGCACCGGCCTCACTCGCGGCAGTTCGCGCACAGCCCGAACAGGTCGACCACGTGCTCGATCTCGGTGAACCCGTGCTCGGCGCCGACGCGCGACGCCCACTGCTCGACCACGCGCGCCTCGAGCTCGCGCGTCTCGCCGCAGCCGCGGCAGATCAGGTGGTGGTGATGCCCGTGCGTCGCGCAGGATCGGAACAGATTCTCGCCCTCGGGCGATTGCAGGCAGTCGGCCTCCCCGGCCTCGACCAGGGCCGAGAGCGCGCGGTAGACCGTCGCGAGGCCGATCGTGGATCCCTGCGCGCGCAGATCCTCGTGGAGCCGCTGCGCGCTCACGAAGCCCCGGGCCTCGGCGAGCGCGGCGCGCACCGCCTCGCGCTGCCACGTATTGCGCCTGGTTGCGGTCATGCCGGCCTCCCTGCCACCCGAGGTGAACGCCCGATGCGTCGGGCCGCACCCCGGGCGACGAGCGCGGCCGCGTAGATCACGGTCATGGCGAGACCGACGGCTCCGCCCGCGGCGATATCGAAGGCGCGCGACATCCAGAGGCCCATGAGGCTGCCGATCACTCCGAGCACCGCGGCGATCAGCGGGATCCACTGCACTCGCGGTGCGAGCAGCTGAGCCGCGGCGGCGGGGCCGATGAGCACCGCGACACCGAGGATCGCCCCCACGGCGGGCATCGCCACGACGACGCTGGCCGTGATCACCCCGGTGACCGCGAACTCGACGGGCCACGCTCGGAAGCCGGCGGCCTCGAAGCCGACGGGGTCGAAGGTATCGAAGAGGATCCGCCGCCCCATCCCCGCGACCAGCACGAGCGCGAGCACGAGCACCGCGGCCGTGGCCGCGACGTCCCCCGTGCTGACGGCGAGCGGCGAGCCCACGAGCAGGGCCTCCACCGGCACGCCGAGGCCCGGGTTCGCGCTCGAGAGCAGGGCGCCGAGCGCGAACCCGAACGAGAGCACCACCCCGCTCGCGACCTGGCCGCCCTGCCCGGGCACGCGCGCGAGCAGGGTCATCACCAGAACGAGCAGACCGGCGAAGAGCGCCTGGCCGACCAGCAGGTTGTAGCCGGCGATGGCGAAGATCACCCCGCCGGGGAACGTCGCGTGGCTGAGCGCGACCGCGAAGAAGGCGCGGCGGCGCAGCACGATGAGCGTGCCGGCGACACCGCCGAGCACACCCAGCAGCACGAGTTCGAGCGCGGCCAGCGCGAAGTAGCTCATCGCCCCGCCCCCGTTCTCGCCGCCGCCTGCGTGCGGCGGGCCAGGGTGCCGATGAGCACCGCGATCGCGTAGCAGGCGACCAGCACGAGCACGACGAGGGCCCCGGCGGAGACGCGGGCATCCGTGCGCACCGACCAGTCGAAGGCGAACCACAGCCCCGCCGCGCCCGCGACGAGCGGCACGAGCACCGCGATCGGCACGAGCACCACGAGCCGGCGCGTGAGCAGGCGGGAAACCGCCATCGGCACCGTGAGCAGCGCCACCACCATCAGCACGCCGAGCGCCTGCACGCCGGCGACGGTCAGCAGCGCGATCGCGACGGTCAGCGCGAGGTCCACGACGCGCGGGCGGAAGCCCGCGGCCTCGAAGCCGGCGGAATCGAAGGCGTGGAAGAGCTGCGCCCGCAGCGTGAACAGCATGATCCCGATCGCGATGAGCGCGACGACGACGATCTGCCAGAACTGCGCCGGCGTCACGGTGAGGAGGTGTCCGAAGAGCAGCTCCTGCAGCTGCGCCACGTAGCCCCGCTGCTTGGACACGACCACGACGCCGACGCTGAACAGCCCGGTGAGCACGACCGCGATCGCCGCATCCATATCGCCCCGACGGCCGTGCCTGCCGCCGGCACCCCAGGCCGATGCGCCGCTGCCCAGCAGCACGAACAGCACCGCTGCGGCGAGCGCCGCGACCACGGCTCCCGGCAGCATGCCCGCGTCGCCGCCGACCGCCGCACCGATCACGAGCCCGGGGAACACGGCGTGCACGAGCCCGTCGCTCACGAACTCGAGCTCGCGCAGGCTGATGCCCAGGCCGACGATCCCGGCCGCGAGCGCGAGCACGGCGATGGTGGCGAGCGCCCGCGCCATGAACGGGAGCGAGAACGCCTCGAGGAACCCGATCTCCATGCCCCCGCCTACTCGGTCTCGCGGGTGGTCGTGACCGTGTGCTGATCGAGCTCGACCGTCGTGCCGTGGAAGGCGTGCTCGACGGCCTCGAGCGTCAGCGCCTCATCGATCGGGCCGAAGGCCGCGGGATGCCCGGGCTGGTCGGGCTCGTGGCCGGTCGAGAGGAGCAGTACATGCGTGCAGGCCTCCTGGGCGATCTCGAGGTCGTGCGTGCTGATGATGAGCGTTCGGCCCTCGGCGCGCAGCGCGCGCACGAGTTCGAGCAGCGTGTCGCGGTTCTCGCGGTCGAGCCCGTT
Source organism: Leucobacter sp. (assembly GCA_020439035.1). Taxonomy (GTDB): domain Bacteria; phylum Actinomycetota; class Actinomycetes; order Actinomycetales; family Microbacteriaceae; genus Leucobacter. Next base: position 21,635 of record JAGQTL010000032.1, read on the forward strand.
GAACGGTTCGTCGAGGAGGAGGAGCTGCGGATCCGCGACGAGCGCGCGCGCGAGAATCCCCCGCTGCTGCTGGCCGCCCGAGAGCTCGCCGAACCGGCGCCCGGCCTGCGCGGTCAGACCCACCCGCGCGAGCGCCGCGTCCACCGCGGCCCGGCCCGCCCGGCCGAACGGGCGCACCGGACCGAGTTCACGGTAGCGCCCCATGCCGACGACCTGGCGCAGGCTCAGCGGCAGGCTCGCATCGCGCGTGTCGGACTGCGGGAGCGTGCCGATCCAGCGGCGGGCCCGTACCGGGGTCGTGCCGAGCACCTCGATCTCGCCGGCGGTCAGTTCGGCAAGGCCGAGGATGCCGCGCAGCAGCGTGGACTTGCCCGAGCCGTTCGGGCCAATGAGCGCGACCGCGCTGCCGGCCTCGATGTCGAGGCTCAGGCCGGCGAGGCGGCTGCGCCCGGCGTACCCGAATGCGGCGCCGCGCAGACGCACGACCGAGGTGCCGGGGTCGCCTCCGGCCGCGGGGAGCTTCGCCGGTGACACGGTGTCCGCCTCCGAAGGCTTCAACGGGGCGGATCCGATCCGCGCTCGTGCGGTGTCCGACATGGTCTAACCCTCCAGTTCCGCGGGCAGCGGGTCGATGCTCGCTCCCCACCCGGTCAGGATCGTGCGCGTGTTCGCGATGGTCGCACCGAGGTAGGTTGCGCCGGGCGTGCCCGGGGCGCCGAGCGAGTCGGCGTAGAGCTGATCCGTGTCGACGGCTCGGATCCCGGCCTCCTCGGCGACGGTGCGGGCGAGCTTCGGGTTCATCGACGACTCGACGAACACCGCCTTCACCCCGTGCGCGCGGATCTCGGCGATCAGCGCGTCGAGTTGCGCCGCGCTCGGCTCGGCGTTGTCCTCGAAGCTCGGCACGAGCGAGCCGATGAACTCGATGTCGTAGTCGTGCAGGTAATAGGTCAGCGAATCGTGGCCGCTCACGAAGAGGCGCTCGGACGCGGGCACCCGCGCGTACTGGGCGCCGATCCAGGCGTCGAGCGACTCGAGCTGATCCGTGTACTCAGCCGCCCGCTCGCGGAAGGCCGCGGCGTGCGCGGGATCCGCGGCCGCGAACCCGTCGGCGAGTTCCGCCACCATGCCCTGCGCGAATCGCACCGAGGTCCAGATGTGCGGGTTCAGGCCGTCGTGATCGTGCTCGTCGGCGTGCTCGCCCTCGTCCGCGTCGTCGTGCTCGTCGCCGTGCTCGTCGCCCGCCTGCCCCTCGTCATGCTCGTGCCCCGACTCCGCCTCCGCCTCCGCGGTGATCTCCTGAGCCAGGGCGAGGTCGATGCCGGCCGACGCCGTGATCACGGTGCCATCGAAGCCGGAGGCCTCGACCGCGCTCTCGACGAAGCCCTCGAGACCGGCTCCGTTGACGAGCAGCACATCGGCCCGCGCGAGCGCCAGCAGGTCGGCCGGGCTAGGGTCGAAGTGGTGGGCCGAGGCGCCCGGGGCGAGCAACCCGGTCAGCGAGATGTCATCGCCGCCGACCCGAAGCGCGAAGTCGGCGAGCTGCGTCGTGGTCGCGACGACGCGCAGCTGCTCCCCCGCGTCGCCCGCGGGCGCGGATCCGTCCGCCCCGGCGCAGCCGAGCAGTGCGAGTGCCGCCGCGGCGGCGATGAGGGCGAGCGGGGTACGCGCCGGCACAGTGGTTCCCTTCGGGGCAGCGGCCGCGGCCCCGCTGCGCGCGGCCGTCCGGCTCTTGATGAGAATGACTCTCACTATACGCATACTGAGAATGATTCCCAAATACGCGGGTGCGGGG
>JAGQTL010000287.1 GCA_020439035.1 Leucobacter sp.
TGTACCTGAAGAGCCTGACCCTCAAGGGGTTCAAGTCCTTCGCCCAGCCGACCACCTTCGCGTTCGAACCCGGCGTCACCTGCGTCGTGGGCCCGAACGGCTCGGGCAAGTCGAACGTCGTCGACGCGCTCGCTTGGGTGATGGGCGAGCAGGGCGCAAAGACGCTGCGCGGCGGCAAGATGGAAGACGTGATCTTCGCCGGGACGAGCACACGCGGCCCGCTCGGCCGAGCCGAAGTCAGACTGACGATCGACAACAGCGATGGCGCCCTTCCGATCGAATACGCGGAGGTGACGATCAGCCGCACGCTGTTCCGCAACGGCGCCAGCGAGTACGCGATCAACGGCGAGGGATGCCGCCTGCTCGACGTTCAGGAGCTCCTGAGCGACTCGGGTCTGGGCCGCGAGATGCACGTGATCGTGGGCCAGGGGCAGCTCGATGCGGTGCTCCGCGCGACGCCCGAGGATCGGCGCGGCTTCATCGAGGAGGCCGCCGGCATTCTCAAGCATCGGCGCCGCAAGGAGCGCACCCTGCGCAAGCTCGAGGCCATGGAGACCAACCTCACGCGCCTGAACGATCTGGCGGGCGAGATCCGGCGGCAGTTGAAGCCGCTCGGCCGCCAGGCCGAGGTGGCGAAGCAGGCGCAGCAGATCGCGGCCGAGGTGCGCGACGCGAAGGCCCGCCTGCTCGCCGACGACGTGGCCCGGCTGCGCGCAGAACTCGACGAGTTGGCGAAGGACGAGGCCGAACGGCACAGCGAGCGCATCGTGCTGCAGGAGCAGGTCGAGCAGAAGCAGTTGCGCATCGCGCGCCTCGAGCAGGATCAGCAGAGCGACGAGCTCGATACCGCTCGTCGCGTCACCCTCGGCTTGGAGGCCTCGCAGAGCCGTCTGCGCGGCCTCCTCGCGCAGACGCAGCAGCGGCTCACCTTCCTCGCCACGCAGGCCGAAGCGCCCGATCAGCTGAACCGGTTGAGCCAGGCGGCCGTCGACGAGGCGGGGGCCGAGGCCGCCGCGCTCGCCGAACTGATTCCGGCCGTGGATCGCGCCTGGCAGGAGGCGGGCGACTCGACCCGGCGCGCGCAGCGGGCCCTCGACGCGCTCGACGAGCATCTCGCCGCGCAGAGCGCCCTCGTGTCCAAGCACGATCTCGAGATGTCGAAACTGCGCGGCCAGGCCGAGGCCGCGGAACAGGCGCGCGCGGCCGTGGCGCAGGAGGTCGCGCGGCGGGAGCACGCCGTGCACCAGGCCGAGGAGCGTGCCGCGGAGGCGCACGCCAAGCTCGAGGCGTTCGAAGCCGGTCTCGAGGTCGGCGAACTGCCCGAGCACGGCCTCGATGACGCCTACGGCGCTGCGCAGGAGGCCCAGGCCGCGGCCGAGCGGCTGCGCGACGAACTGCGCGACCGGCTGCACGCCATGGAGCAGGAGCACGCGGGGCTCGAGGCCCGGGTGAGCGCGCTCGCTCGCTCGCTCGACCAGCGCGACGCGTCGGCGGCCCTGCTCGCCGAATCGCCGAATGGGATCGTCGGGCGCGTCGCCGACCACGTGCGCGTCGCCGAAGGCTTCGAAGCCGCGGTCGGGGCGGCGCTCGGGAGCTTCGCCGATGCGCTGCTCGCCCGCGATGAGGGATCCGCGGGCGAAGCCGTCGGCCTGGCGCGCGAGCGAGACCTCGGGAGGCTGCGAGCGGTGATCGCGCAGGCGGGGAGCGCACCGTTCGCGCCGGCCCCCGAGATCGACGGGCTCACGCGGGCGAGCGACGTGCTGCTCGACGCGCCCGACGGTGTGCGGGGCCTCCTGGCCCGCAGCTATTTCGCCGCGGATATCGAGGCCGCCGTGCGCGGTGCCGCGGCACTGCGCGGCCGGCTCGCCGAGGAAACCGATCCGGCATCGAGCTTCACCATCGTGACGACGGCAGGCGACGTATTGACGCGGCACACGCTCGCGGGCGGTTCGGGCACGGCGCCCTCGCGGATCGAGCTGATCGCCGACCGCGAGCAGGCCGAGCACCGCCGCGAGGAGCTCGCCGCGCGGATCGCGGCGACGGCGGCCGAACTGGCCGACCTGCGGGAGCGCGCCGCGCGGGCGAAACTGGATGCCGAACGGGCGTTCGCCGAGCTGCGTGCGGCCGATGCGCGGATCGCGGAGATCGCCGAGCGCCGGAACCGGCTGACCGTGCGGGCCGAGGCCGGCCACGCCGAGGCGGAGCGGGCGCGGCTGGCGCGCGCCG
>JAGQTL010000288.1 GCA_020439035.1 Leucobacter sp.
AGGCTGTGCTCGTAGACATCCTTGTGCCGGCCGTGATCGTCCTGCGTCGTCACGAGCGCGACCAGCTCGGGCAGGAAGAGCTCGGCGAGGCCCGTCTCGACGAGCAGCCGGATGCCGGGCACCGGATCCTCGGTCGAGAGCAGCTTCACCAGCTCATCGCGCACCCGCTCCGCCGAGACGATCTCGAGGCGCGAGCCGAACTCGTACATCGCGGCCTGCACATCGGGCTCGACCTCGAAGCCGAGCTGCGAGGCGAACCGGGCGGCGCGCAGCATGCGCAGCGGGTCGTCGGTGAACGAGGTCTCCGGGGATCCCGGCGTCGCGATCCGGCGGGCGAGCAGGTCGTCCACCCCGCCCGACGCGTCCACGAGGCGCAGCTGCGGCAGCATCAGCGCGAGTGCGTTGATCGTGAAATCCCGCCGCACGAGATCGCCCTCGATGCTGTCGCCGAAGACGACTTCGGGCTTGCGCGAATCATCGCGATACGTGTCGGCGCGGTAGGTCGTGATCTCGACGGTCTCTCCGTGCACCTTGGCAGCGATGGTGCCGTAATCGCGGCCGACATCCCAGATCTGCTTCGTCAGACCCGCGACGATCTCGCGCGTCTCCTCGGGGCGGGCTGAGGTCGTGAAGTCGAGATCCGTGACCGGCCGGCCGAGCAGCGCGTCGCGCACGGGGCCGCCCACGAGCGCGAATTCGTGCCCCGCAGCAGCGAACGCCTCGGCGAGCGCGCTCACCGCCGGGCTCGCGACGATCTCGCGCAGGGCGGCCAGTGATTCGGCGAGGGGGCGCATCCTTCCAGCGTAGCGGCACCCCCCGGCCCTACACTTGGCCTATGGCCCGCTCCCCCCGCTCGCGACACGGGGTTCGCCGCTCGGCCGGGCCGCTCAGCGGACTCGCCGCCATCGCGCTGCTCCTCGGCCTGGCGCCGGGCGCGGCCGCCATCGGTCCCGCGGCGCCCGGCGTTACCGCGGATGCCGTTCCGAAGCGCCCTGCCGTTGCGGCCGCCGACGTGCGTGCCGAGACGCCTCCGGCGGCGCCCCCCGCGGAGACGCCGGGCGCCGGCACCGACGTAGACGGTGCTGATGCGGACGGTGCTGATGCGGACGGTGCTTATGCGGACGGTGCTGATGCGGACGGTGCCGATGCCGCCGATCCCGCCGCATCCGCGCCGCAGCTCATCATCGCTCCGCAGGCGCCCGTGCTCGACCCCGAGGCGGAGTCCTACTCGTTCACGGTGCTGCTGCGCAACCCGAGCGGCACCGCGCTGCCCGGCGGTCTCGTGCAGCTCCGCCTCGACACCGAGCGGATCCTCGGCGAGCAGGCGCTCGATGCACTCGCCTCTTCCGACACGGCGGCGGCCGACGCGGGGTTCGCGCGCGGCGCGCTGCTCGCCGAGACCCGCGTGGCCGAACTCGCCGCCGGCGATGAGCGCTCGCTCTCGATTCGGGTGCCGCGGGCAGTCGTGCCGTTCGGGGTGGTGAGCGAATCCGGCGTCTTCGCCGTGCACGCGGAACTGCGCGAGGCGGCGGATGACGCGGCAGATGACACGGGCGATGCGGCGGGCGATGCGGCGGGCACTCCCACCGGGGGCGCTGCTGCCGACGAGAACGGGGCCGACGCCTCCGCACCCGGCGTGACTGCCGACGCAGCAAGCCGAGATGCCGCCCCGTCGACACCCGCACTCCGCGGATCGAGCGCGATCGTCTGGCGCGGGGCGAATGACGGGGCGCGCCTGGCGCTGACCACGATCGTGCCGCTCGTGCTGCCCGCGGCCATCGACGGCATGCCGAGCACCGGTGAGCTCGCCGACCTCGTGCCCAGGTTCTCGCAGTTGCTCGACGCCGCCGAACGCTGGCGGGCAACGGTCGCCGTCGACCCCCGCTTCATCGCGGGCGTCCGAGCGTACGGCGACGCGGCGCCGGCGCCCGCCCGCACCCTCCTCGCGCGCCTCGAGACGGCCTCCGTGCGCGTCTTCATGCTCCAGTTCGCCGACGCGGATCCGGCGGCGCAGGCCGCGCTCGGGCTCACGGAGCTCCTGCAGCCCAAGGGGCTCGACTACCTCACGCGCGAGGGCATCTTCCCGGAGGCGGATGACGGCGATCCGGCCGCCGGCGACTCCGCAGTGCCCACGCTCGGCCAGCTGCTCGACTGGCCGCGCGGCGAGGCCATGGCGTGGCCCGCTGCGAATGAGGTGACACCGGCGACCCTGGGGCTGCTCGGCGCATCCGGCATCGGGTCGGTGATCCTCGAGAGCGGCAATGTCACCGGCGCCGAGCACGCCGCCCGTGCGACACTCGATGGTTTCGACGCCCTGATCGCCGATGCCGGCCTCGATCGCGCGGCACGCGCGGCGATCACCGCGACCACCGAGCCGGAGCGCGCGGCGGGTGCCGCCGAACTCGCCGCCCGGCTCACGCTCGCGGCCGAGGATGACCAGCGCGACGGCATGGTGCTCGCGCTCGATCGCGGCACGATCGCGGATGCGGCCGCGCCGGCCGAGGTGTTCACGACGCTCGATGCGATGGACTGGATCGTACCCACCTCCGCGGCGCTGCAGGCCTCCGGCACGGCGCGACTGAGCGAGGCCGGGGCCACGGCGCAGTCGGGCGATTCGACGGCCGAGCCGGGCGGCGCGAACCGCACGGAGCAACTCGCGGCGGCGATGGAGCGTTCCGATCGGATCGATGCGCTCGCGCCGCTGCTCGATCACCCCGAGTACCTGCCCGAATACCAGCGCGTTCGCCTGCTGAGCGTCTTCGCCACCCGCTATGCGCCATCGGGGGTCGCGAGCGAAGCCGCGGCCGAACGATTCGCCGCCCGCGACGCCGAGTTGCTGGAAGGGCTGCAGGTCGTTCCGAGCGAGAACACGCAGCTCATCAGCACCTCGTCCCGGGTCCCGATCCTCGTGCACAACGCCCTGCCCTTCGACGCGCTGGTGACCGTGAAGGTCGCGCCGCTCTCGGCATCGATCCGCGTGCCCACGCGCACCTTCGAGCGCCAGGCCGTCGCGGCCGGCGCGAACTCGACGGTGCTCGTGCCGGTCGACAGTCGCGTCTCGTCGGGCGATGCCTGGCTGTCGGTGTTCATCAACGATGCCGCGGACGAGGCGACGTTCTCCCGCGTCCAGTTGCATCTCACCATCCGCAGCGGCGTCGAGGGGATCCTGCTCACCGTGCTCGGAGCGCTCGCGGCGCTGCTCTTCGGCTTCGGGATCTGGCGAAGCCTGCGCCGACACCGGATCGTCGGGGTGAGCGAGGCTCCTGCAGCGGAGCCGAACGCGCGGACCGGCGAGGAGGATCCTCCTACGAAGCCCACCGCGCCGCCCGCGGAATAACGCACGCCTACCATTGGTTCTACCGAACGCATCGAATCACACAGGAGCACCATGCACCAGATCATCATCATCGGCAGCGGCCCGGCCGCCCTCACCGCGGGCATCTACGCCGGGCGAGCGGGCCTCGCACCCGTGCTGTTCGCCAGTTCGGTGGAGCCCGGCGGCGAGCTGATGAACACGACCGAGGTCGAGAACTTCCCCGGGTTCCCGGAGGGCATCCAGGGCCCGGAGCTCATGGAGAAGATCCAGACCCAGGCCGAGAAGTTCGGCACCGAGGTGCGCTACGAGGACGTGACCGAGGTGTCGCTGCCCACGGCGGCCGGCGAACCCGTGCGGGTCACGACCGGTGACGGCTCGGTTCACGAGGCGCAGGCGCTCATCTTCGCCACGGGCTCCGCGTATCGCCGGCTCGGCCTCGCTGACGAGGATCGCCTTGCCGGCCACGGCGTTTCGTGGTGCGCGACCTGCGACGGCTTCTTCTTCCGCGACAAGACGATCGCCGTCGTCGGCGGCGGCGACTCGGCCATGGAAGAGGCGACGTTCCTCACCCGCTTCGCCTCGAAGGTGTACGTGATTCACCGCCGCGACGAGCTCAAGGCCTCGAAGATCATGCAGCAGCGGGCCTTCGACAACGAGAAGATCGAGTTCGTGTGG
>JAGQTL010000289.1:0-1289 GCA_020439035.1 Leucobacter sp.
GGGCGTGCGGCGGGCGGCGCCGGCTGCGCGGGCGCGGCGGCCGGCTCGACCGGCTCCCGCCTCGCGCCCGCTGCACTCGGGAAGACGGGGTTCGCGACCGGCGGCCCCGGGAGCACGATCGGCGTGAGCGACGGCTCGCCGCCGCCCATGATCTCGTCGAACGAGGGCTCGGCCGCGCGCGGCTCGGTCGCCGATGGCACCGACGCGGGCGGTACGGACGCGGGCGACACCGACGCCTCGGGCGGGACCTGGATTTGCTCCGTCGGCGCGAGCTGCGGCGAGGGGGCGGCAACGTCGGCGGCCGACCCGGGCTCGGGTGGCGTCGTTCCCCCTGCCGGCCGGGCCCCGCGGCCGCGTTCACCGGCTGAGGCCGACTCGAGGAAGGCGCGCAATTCGTCTTCGTTCATGCCGGTCAGCATACATTCCCGGGCTTGGGCTTCCCGGTATTCCGCAGATCCTCGCAGGCCCCCGCCCTCGCTCCTCGAGTCTGCGACGCCGCAGGTGCCCCCTGCTCGTCGGCGTAGGGCTCGTGGTACTCGGGCACGGAGGCAGCTCGTTAGACCTTGAACCGCCACTCGCACACGTCACCGTGTATGGATGACCGTCACGGCAGTGCGAAGAAATCGCGCAACCACATATCGACTTCACGCATCACACCGACGTCGATCATGCCTGCGCTCTCGAATAACCGTTCGCGTGCAACAGTGCGAGGCTGCTCTGTCATCGCATAAGTTTCACTGGGCAAGTTCAGGTCTTTGCCGACAAGCCTCACATGATTCGGCCACCCGCGATCGCGGGTCGTGCATGGCACGATGATTGCGAGCGTGTCCGCCTGCTCCAGGTACATGTCACTCGAGACCACGAGTGCAGGCCTTCGACCTGACTGCTCTCGCCCACGAACAGGGTCGAGTTCAACCCACACCACCATTCCTCGGCGAAGCCTAGTCTGCATCGATCACGTCAATCAGGGCCAAGTCCCACGACTTAAACTCATCCCAGTAATCGGCTTCGCTACTACGAAACGCGCGGCCGAACGACTCCATACGGCGGCGACGCTCGTATGCGTCAAGCAGGCTCTCGATCAACCCGGCTGCGGGTAATCCGCGCTCGCGAGCGTCGCGGTTGATGCGATCTCTCAATTCAGCGGGCACCTTGATGGTCGTCATGGTCATACCAAAAGTATACCAAACGGTATCCGTAACCACCTACCTAGCTATTTTGTAGCGAAACTAGACGTTGAAGCGCCACTCGCACACGTCGCCGTCCTGCATCACGTAGTCCTTGCCCTC
>JAGQTL010000289.1:1491-1808 GCA_020439035.1 Leucobacter sp.
CCAGCGTGTCGAAGCCGATGCGCGCGAGCTGATCCAGCCCGCTCTCCTCCTGCCCGATCGACTCGAGCAGTTCCTTCGCGTCGGCCTCGTCGAGCTCGATCAGTTCGCTCTCGAGCTTCGCGTCGAGGAAGATGGCCTTGGCCGGCGCGACCAGCGCCGCGAGCTCGTCCAGGCGCGCGCGATCCTGCAGCACGCTCTCGTCCACATTGAACACGTAGAGGAACGGCTTGGCGGTGAGGAGCCCGAGCTCCCGGATCGGCTCGAGATCGATCGTCGTGTGCGAGAGCAGTTCGCCGGCGTTCAGCGCCTCGATGGCG
>JAGQTL010000290.1 GCA_020439035.1 Leucobacter sp.
TGCGCTCCGGGCTCATCGGGTCGATCAGGGCCTGGTTGCCGTCCCGCAAGTCGACCGCGCACCAGCGCGGCGCCGCGGTGATCCGCTTCGACGGCCACGTGCGGTCGGGCAGATCGACCTGAATGATCTCGTGGTACGGGCGGTACCGATGAATCGGCATGTTCGAGGGTCGCTGTGTGTTCTTCATGATTCGGTGTCTCTCTCGCTAGAAATCTTGCTCAGCCAACACGAACACCGCGACGAGGGAGGCCTGAGATCTAGGACTCGTCGCGGCGGCTAAGAAGAAGCGAGCCGAACAACACAGGCCCACTATACCACCGTGCGCCCGCGCGCCTCGGGCGCCCGGGGGCGCAGCTTCCGAAGCATCGCCGGCGGCTAGGCTATCCGCATGCGAAAATCGTTGCTCACGCCACTGTTCTCGCTCGCTGCCGCCCTCCTGCTCGGCCTTGCCGGGCCCCTCTTCGCGGCGCCGGACCCTGCGGCCGCCGACGTCGACGACTTCTCCTACGACGGCTGGCACGTCGACTACGAGGTGGGCCTCGACGATGCCGGCCGCGCGTTCGCCCGGGTCGCCGAGACCCTGACGCCGCGCTTCCCGGAATTCGATCAGAATCGCGGCATCGTCCGGGCCCTGCCGATGCGCTACCGGGGCGCGCCCGCGGCCCCCGAGAACATCTCGGTCCACGACGCGGACGGCATGCCGGTGCCGTTCGAGATCGAGGATGACGAGGGGTTCCGCCTCATCCTCGTGGGGGACGATCGATTCGTTCACGGGGTGCAGCACTGGGTCATCACCTATACCATCCGCGACGTCATCCTCGCCGTTCCCGAGAGCACCGGCGAGGAAGGCGCGGGGGCATCGGATTCCGGTGACGGTGACGGTACCGCAACCGCGGAGCCGGCCCACGACGAGTTCTACTGGAACCTGCTTCCGATCGATCGGCGGCAGGACATCGACGAGTTCTCGGCACGCGTCGTGCTCGCGCCGGAACTCGCGAGCCGGCTGCTGAACGCGAGCGCGTGCTACACCGGTGGGTACGGAAGCGCACTCGCGTGCGAGATGCGGAGCGCCGACGTCACCGAGGGCGCCCACGCGGGCAGCGCCGTCTTCACGGTCCCGCCCATGCCCGTGCCTCTCATGCAGGGCGTCACCGTCGCCATCGGTTTGCAGCCGGACTCGGCGGTGCAACCGCCGGAGCGGCTGCCGAGCTTCGCGTACGACGAACTCCCGGGTGTGCTCGCGGGAGGATCGGCCCTGGCCGGGCTCGCGGGCGCGGTCGGCGTCGGCGTCATGCGCCGGAAACGCCGGACCGGCCGCGGCACGGTCATCGCCCAGTACGAGGCTCCGCGGGAGCTGCCGCCGCTGATCGCGGCGCCCCTCGTGCAGACGGGCGTCTCACCGCTCCCCGCCGAGTTCGTGCACCTCGCCGTGAACGGATCGATGCGCATCGAGGAGCTGGAACCCGGCAAGAAGAAACCGAAGCTCGCGTTCCGCCTGCTCGACCCCGCGTCGAACGCGGATCCCCTCGATCACCGGGCCGTCAGGGCCATCTTCGGCAAGGGGGCGACGGTCGGCACCCAATTCCGGCTGCCCAAGCGGGACCAGGGATTCCAGAAGCGCATGCAGAAGCTCCGCGACTTCGGCGTGTCCGAAGCCGAGCGGCGCGGCTACACGGAGAAGGCGCACAGTCGGTTCGCCCGCGTCTGCGGGGTCGCCGCGCTGATCCTCGCGCTCGGCACCGTGCCGCTGCTCGTGCTCGGGCAGTCCCGAGACAATTCGACGACGTTCGTCGTGGCGCTATTCCTCGGCATACCCGGCATCCTGTTCGGCGTCTTCGCGCTCCGCGCGCACCTCGTCCTCACCCCGAGCGGCGCGGCCGCGCGCGAGCACCTGCTCGGCGTGCGCGAGTTCATCCGCGTCGCGGAGGCCGACCGGCTGCAGATGCTGCAGAGCTACACGGGGGCGGATCGCCGGAACGACGGCACGGTCGACGTCGTGCACCTCTACGAGCGGCTGCTCCCCTACGCCATGCTCTTCGGTCTCGAGAAGAGCTGGAGCCGCGCGCTGCAGCAGCACTACGAGAGCACGGGGATCTCCTCGCCGGACTGGTACCCCGCGCTCGGCCTGTACGGGATGACCCATCTGGATCGATCGGTGTCGGGCCTCGCGCGTTCCTTCACCGCCGCCTCCTCGTACGCGTCGAGCGGCAGCGGCGGCTCGAGCGGCGGAGGATTCTCGGGCGGGGGCGGCGGCGGCGGATTCAGCGGCGGGCGCTGAGCCCTCGCGTCTCAGGCCTTCCTGGGCGTGTAGCGCGCGCTGCCAAAGCCGATGATGAAGCAGCCGACGAACTGGAACAGCCAGAGCCAGAAGATCGAGAAGGCAGCGCCCTTGCCGAAGCGCTCGCCGAGCCGCAGCGCGACGAGGATCGTGAACACCACGTTGACGATCGGGATCAGGTAGAGCAGCACGAGCCACCCCGAATACCCGGCGATCTTCACGAGCACGATGACGTTCACGATGGGGATAAGCGCGAGGATCCCGGGGTACCCGGCCTTCGAGAACACCTTCCAGGCGGCGACCACCCAGAGCACGTAGTAGGCGAACATGATGATCGAGGCGGTCCCCGAGGAGAACTCGGCGAGCGCCTGATCGACCGGGGCGGTAATCGGAGTATCCATAGTCGAGAAGCTTAGAGCACGCGGACCGCGACCTCAGAAGCCGAGACGCCCGAGCGCCTTCGGGTCGCGCTGCCATTCCTTGGCCACCTTGACCCGCAACGAGAGGTAGACGCGCCGGCCCAGGAGCGCTTCGATCTCGCGCCTGGCCCGCTCGCCGACCTCGCGCAGGCGCGACCCGCCGCGGCCGATCACGATGCCCTTCTGGCTG
>JAGQTL010000291.1 GCA_020439035.1 Leucobacter sp.
AGCATGATGCCGTCCACCATCCGCAGCGTCCGCTCGACCTCTCCGCCGAAGTCGGCGTGCCCGGGGGTGTCGACGATGTTGATCTTGGTGCCCTCGTACGAGATGGCCGTGTTTTTGGCCATGATCGTGATGCCCTTCTCGCGCTCGAGATCGTTCGAGTCCATCACGCGGTCGTCGACGTCGGCGTGCGCATCGAAGCTGTTGGTCTGGCGCAGCATGGCATCGACGAGGGTGGTCTTGCCGTGGTCGACGTGGGCGACGATGGCGACGTTACGGAGGTCTTCGCGTGTGGCGAGAGCCATAGAGGTGGATCCTTACGATCGAAAATTGGCAACGTTCTATTCTACATGCCGCACGCGCCGCGGATGCGTGCGCCCGGGTTCGGCGCGGGTTCGCGCCCGAGGCGAGCTGGTCGGGCGCTTGTTGAGTGCTGGTCGGGCGCTTGTTGGGGCCCGGACGCCGCGACGCGCGATCCGGGATCCCGGACGCGTCCGGCGGTGCGCCGGGTCCCGGCGCGCGGTTCGCGCCTACGCTGGATCGAAAGACGCCGAGGAAGGGGCCCCGATGACCGTCACCGGAATGCTGAGCGCTATCGAGCGGATCGGGCGCGATCCGAAGTCGGGCGGCTACTACCGGCCGGTGATGTCGACGGCGGAGCTCGACCTGCGGACGTGGTTCATCGGGGAGGCCGAGGCGCGCGGGCTCGACGTGGACACCGACCGCAACGGCATCATCTGGGCCTGGTGGGGCGCCCCCCGGGCGGGGTCGGTCGTGACCGGCAGCCATCTCGACTCGGTGCCGGGCGGCGGCGCGTTCGACGGCCCCCTCGGGGTCGCCGCGGCGCTCGCGGCCGTCGACGTGCTGCGCGAGCGGGAGGTGCAGCCGGCGCGTTCCCTCGCCATCGCCGTGTTCCCCGAGGAGGAGGGCTCGCGCTTCGGCCTCGCATGCCTCGGGTCTCGTCTCCTCACCGGCAAGATCACGGCGGATCACGCCCGCGCGCTCACGGATCGCGAGGGCGACACGCTCGCCGACGTCTTCGCGCGCGGCGGGATCGATCCGCGTCGCATCGGCCGAGACGACGAGGCGCTCGGCCGCATCGGCCGCTTCATCGAGCTGCACATCGAGCAGGGGCGCGGGCTCATCGACCTGAACGAGCCGATCGCCATCGCCTCATCCGTGCTGGGCCACGGACGCTGGCGGGTGCGCGTCACGGGGCAGGGCAACCACGCGGGTACGACGCTGATGCGGGATCGCTCCGACCCCGTGGTCGCGGCCGCGGCGATGGTCGGCGCCGTCTCGGCGCTCACGCGCGAGGTCGACGACGCGCGGGCGACGGTGGGGCGCTTCGAGCCCTTCCCCGGCGGCACGAACGTGATCGCCTCGGCGGTCGACTTCTGGCTCGACGCCCGGCACCTCGACGATGCGACCACGCGGGCGCTCGTCGCCCGGATCGCCGCGGCCTGCGAGGAGATCGCGGCCGCCCACGGCTGCGCGGTGACCGTGAGCGAGGAATCGTGGAGCCCGACCGTCGACTTCGACGCCGGCGTGGCGCGCGAGCTCGGGGCCGCACTGCCCTCGGCCCCCCTGCTCGGCACCGGTGCGGGCCACGACGCGGGGATCCTCTCGGAGTTCGTGCCGAGCGGCATGCTCTTCACCCGCAACCCGAGCGGCATCTCACATTCGCCCGAGGAGCACGCCGAGGACGCGGATGCGAACCACTCGGCCGTCGCGCTGGCCGACGCCCTGCAGGGGATGCTGCGATGAGCGCGTTCTGGGCGCGGCACGCCTGGGTGGGCGGCGGCATCGTCGATCGGGTCCGGATCGAGTGCTCGGCCGGGCGCATCACGGGTATCACGGCGGGCGCGGACGCCGCGGCCGGCGACCACGAGCTGCCCGGCGTCGTCTACCCCGGTGCGGTGAACGCCCACTCCCACGCCTTCCACCGCCTGCTGCGCGGCCGCACGCACGGCGACGGCGGCAGCTTCTGGACGTGGCGCGACCTGATGTACCGCGAGGCGGGGCGGCTCACGCCGGAGAGCTACGAGCGCATCGCGACGGCCGTGTACGCGGAAAAGGTCGCGGCGGGTTGGACCTCCGTCGCCGAGTTCCACTACGTGCACCACCGGCCGGGCGGCGAACCGTACGACGAGCCGCACGCCATGGAGCTCGCGCTCGCTCGGGCCGCGCGCGCGGCCGGGATCCGCCTCACCCTGCTCGACACGTGCTACCTCTCGAGCGGGTTCGGAGCGCCCCTCGCTCCCGAGCAGGAGCGCTTCGGCGACGGCACCGCCGAGCGCTGGCTCGATCGGCTCGCCGCGCTGCGCGCGCGATTCGCCGCGGAGTTCGCGCCCGACGAGGTCTCCGTCGGCGCCGCGCTGCACTCCGTGCGCGCGGTCCCGGTCGACGCGCTTGCGACCATCGCGGCGCGGATCGGAACGCTCGACGGCCCAGACGGCCCTGGCGCGGCAGCCGGGGACGCCGGCCTGCCCGCGATGCCGCTGCACATCCACCTCTCGGAGCAGCCGGCCGAGAACGAGGCGTGCCTCGCCGCCACAGGCAGAACTCCGACCGACCTCCTCCACGAGCACGGCCTGCTCGGGCCGCGGCTCTCCGCCGTCCACGCGACGCATCTGACGGCGGGCGACATCGACCTCCTGGGGTCGGCCCGCGCCACGATCGTGATGTGCCCCACGACCGAGGCCGATCTCGGCGACGGCATCGGCCCCGCGAGGCGGCTCGCCGACGCCGGCGCGAACCTCTCGCTCGGCAGCGACCAGCACGTGATGCTCGATCCCCTGGCCGAGGCCCGCGCGCTCGAGCACGGCGAACGGCTCGCATCGGGCGAGCGCGGGCGGTTCTCCCCCGCCGAACTCGTGCGTGCGATGACCGCGGGCGGTGCGGCGAGCACCGGGCGCGACGTCGGCGAGATCCGCGTCGGAGCGCTCTGCGATCTAATCGCGATCGACCCGGCATCGGTGCGCACGGCCGGAAGCGATCCCGCCCAGCTCGTGATGTCGGCGTTCGCGGCCGACGTGCGCGAGGTCGTGATCGGCGGCCGGTCACGGGTCTCCGAGGGCGTGCACCGCGAGCTCGGCGGGCTCGCGGATATCGCTGCTGACCTCGTGGCGGCCTCGTCCGCGAACTAGCCGCGGCGGCTGTCCGGGCTCCGCGGCGGTCTCTCGCCGAAAAATGGACAGAAACTCCGTGTTTGGGCCCGTCGGAAGCGGATTTTCTGTCCACTTTTAGAGAACTCAGTGGGAAGGGAAGAGTCAGGGGACCGAGCCGGCGGATCCGGGGTCGAACCGGCAGGCAGGGTTCCGCGGCTCTCTTTCACTGAAAAAGGACAGAAACTCCGTGCTTGGGCCCCCCAGAAGCGGATTTTCTGTCCACTTTTCTGGGATCCGACGGGGAGATCGGTTGTGGGGCCGGGAGTGGCGGGGCGCGGGAGTGGCGGGGCGCGGGAGTGGCGCGGCCCGGGCCCCGAGCTGGGGCGGATGTCTGGCATGCCGGACAGCTTGGGGCGCGAGGCCCTGACGGTCACCGCCGCGTTCCGGTGGAATCGGAGCATGACCAGCAGCACTCCCCCCGCCGTCGTCCTGGGCGACGCCCCCCTCACCGTCTCCGATGTCGTCGCCGTCGCGCGCGAGGCCGCACGCGTCGAGATCGCCCCGGGCGCCCGCGAGCGCATCGCCGCGAGCCGCCGCATGGTCGACGAGCTGGCCAATGACACCCGCCCGCACTACGGCATCTCGACCGGGTTCGGCGCGCTCGCCAAGGTGCAGATCCCGAAGGAGAAGCGGCAGCAGCTGCAGCGCAGCCTGATCCGCTCGCACGCCGCGGGCAGCGGCCCCGAGGTCGAGCGCGAAGTCGTGCGAGCCCTCATGCTGCTGCGGCTCAACACGCTCGCGAGCGGCCGCACGGGCGTGCGCCCGGTCGTCGCGGATACGTACGCGGCGATCCTCAATGCCGGCATCACCCCGGTGGTGCACGAGTTCGGCTCGCTCGGCTGCTCGGGCGACCTCAGCCCGCTCGCGCACTGCGCGCTGACGCTCATGGGCGAGGGGCGGGTGCGCGTGGACGAGGATCCCTCAGCCGCGCCGATCGACGCGGCCGAGGCCCTCGCTGCCGCCGGCATCGAGCCGCTGGTGCTGGCCGAGAAGGAGGGCCTCGCGCTCATCAACGGCACCGATGGCATGCTCGGCATGCTCTGCCTCGCACTGCACGATCTTGGCCGCCTGCTCAAGACCGCAGACCTCGCGGCCGCCGCGAGCGTCGAAGCGCTGACCGGCACCGACGCCGTGTTCGCCGCGGATCTCCAGGCGCTGCGCCCGCACCCCGGCCAGGCCGCAGCGGCGGCGAACATGGCCGCGGTGCTCGCCGAGTCGCACCTGATCCAGCGCCCCCAGGAGGGCGAGTTCACCCGGGTGCAGGATGCCTACTCGCTGCGGTGCGCGCCGCAGGTGCACGGAGCCGCCCGCGACACGGCCGATCACGCCGCCCGCGTCGCGGCGATCGAGCTCCGCTCGGCCGTGGACAACCCGGTCGTGCTCCCCGACGGCCGCGTCGAGTCGAACGGCAACTTCCACGGCGCGCCCGTCGCGTACGTGCTCGACTTCCTCGCCATCGCCGTGGCCGACCTCGCGAGCATCAGCGAGCGCCGCACCGACCGCTTCCTCGACGTGGCGCGCAACCACGGCCTGCCGCCGTTTCTGGCCGCCGACGCGGGCCTCGACTCGGGCCTCATGATCGCGCAGTACACCGCGGCCGGCATCGTCTCCGAGCTCAAGCGCCTGGCCGCCCCCGCCTCGGTCGACTCGATCCCCTCGTCGGCCATGCAGGAAGACCACGTCTCGATGGGCAGCATCGGCGCCCGCAAGCTCGCCCAGATCGTCGACCACGTGGGCAAGGTCTTGGCGATCGAGGCGCTGGTCGCGGCCCAAGGCCTGGATCTTCGCGCGCCCTTGCGCCCCTCGATCGGCGTCGCGGCCGCCCTCGCGTCGGTTCGAGCGGTGATTCCGACCCTGACCCAAGACCGGATGCTCCACCCGGACATGGCCGCGGCCGAGGAGCTGATCACCGAAGGAACGCTGGTTTCGGCGGTCCGCGAGGCCGTCGGCCCCCTGGCCTGAGCGCCGACCTCGGACTCCGAACCCGGGCACGGGCACGGGCACGGGCACGGAGGGTGGCGACCTCCCTCGAGACAAAAGAGAAGACCGGGAATCCACGCCGCGG
>JAGQTL010000292.1 GCA_020439035.1 Leucobacter sp.
AGACGCTCGCGAAGCGCAGGTAGGCGACCTCGTCGAGTTCCCGAAGATGCGGGAGCACGGCAAGCCCGATGTCGTTCGCGTCGAGCTGCGACTGCCCGCTCGAGCGCACCGCCTCCTCGACCTGCTGGGCGAGCAGCGCCAGATCCGAATCGGTGACGGGGCGGCCCTGGCAGGCCTTCCGCACACCGCTCACGACCTTCTCCCGGCTGAACGGCTCGACGACGCCGGAGCGCTTGATCACGGTCAGGCTCGCGGTTTCCGTGGTGCTGAAGCGGCGCCCGCACTCCGGGCACTGCCGGCGGCGGCGGATCGAGAGTCCGTCATCCGAGGTGCGGGAGTCGATGACCCGGCTGTCCGGGTGGCGGCAGAACGGGCAGTGCATCAGCGCGCTCCTTCGGATCGGAACCGCTCGCTCACGGCCTCGCCGTGCGCCGGGAGCCCCTCGGCCCCGGCCAGCACAAGCAGCCGGCCCTCGGCCTCGGAGAGCGACTCCCGATCGTACGAGACGATCTGCTGCGGCCGAAGGAACGTGTGCGCGCCGAGGCCCGAGGCGAAGCGGGCGGTCCCCCCGGTCGGGAGGACGTGGTTCGACCCGGCGAGGTAGTCGCCGAGGCTCACCGGCGTGTAGGCGCCGACGAACACGGCCCCCGCGTTTTCGATTCGCGCGAGCACGGCCTCGTCCTCGGCCGTCTGGAGCTCGAGGTGCTCGGGCCCGTAGGCATTGCTCACCAGCGCGGCGCTTGCCAGGTCGTCCACGAGGATCAGCGCGGACTGCGGGCCGCCGAGCGCCTCGTGAACTCTCGCGGCGTGCGCGGTCCGCGGTGCCATCTCCTCGACAGCCGTGCGCACGCGCTCGACCAGCCGCTCCGAGTCGCTGACGAGCACGGACGCGGCCGCCTCGTCGTGCTCGGCCTGGCTGATGAGGTCGGCGGCGATGAATCGCGGCTCCGCGGTGTCGTCGGCGATGATCATGATCTCGGTCGTGCCGGCCTCCGAGTCGATCCCGACCAGGCCCGAGACGACCCGCTTGGCCGCGGCGACGAAGACGTTCCCCGGCCCGGTGACGACGTCGACCGGCTCGAGGCCGATCGCCGGCACGCCATGGGCGAAGGCCGCGATCGCGCCCGCGCCGCCGATCGCGTAGACCTCGTCGATGCCGGCGAGCGCCGCCGCCCACAGCACGGCCTCGTGCGGCGCGCCGCCGTTCTCCCGCTGAGCCGGCGAGGCGAGCGCGAGGCTCGGCACGCCGGCCGCCTGCGCCGAGATCGCGTTCATCAGCACGGACGAGGGGTACGCCGCCTTCCCGCCGGGCGCGTACAACCCGACGCGGCCGACCGGCTGCCAGCGCTGCGTGATCACGGCGCCATTGCCGAAACGCGTCACCCGTTGCTCGGGCACCTGTGCCGCGGATGCCAGCCGGAGCTTCTCGATCAGCGCCTCGAGCGCGTCCCGCACCTCGCTCGGGCAGGTGTCGAGCGAGGCGCGCACGCGTTCCGTCGGCACCCGGAGAGCGTGGTCCTCGACGCGGTCGAACTCGCGCGCCTGGTCGCGCAGCGCGGTCTCGCCGAACTCGCGCACGGCGTCGACGAGCGGCCGCACTCGTTCGACGGCGGTGCCCGTGTCAACCGCGGCGCGCGGCACGAGCCGGAGCAGTTCTGAACGGGTGAGGCTCTGTTGGCGGAGGTCGATCGTACGCATCATCAGACCCCAATGCTACCAGGCCGCGCTGGGGTCACTGCGCGCGGCGCGAGAGGAGGCCGAGCCAGGTGAGCTCGCGCACATCCTCGACGAGCGCGGTGGCGACGGCGGCCGCATCGACGTCGAGCAGGGTCGCAAGCGCGCCGGCGATCCGCTCGAGGCTCAGATCGCCGTCGCACGCCCCGAAGGCGGCCGCACGGAGCGTGTCGGCGTCGACGCGCCGCAGGATCGGCGCCTCGGACACGAGCTCGATGGATCGGGGCTGCTCCTCCCCCGGCGTGTGCGCTCTCACCTCGGTGGTGTCCGGGGCGCGCAGCCAGTGCGCCGCGAGGATCTCGGCATCGCTCATGCGGGCGGCGGCAGTGGCCTCCGCGAAGGTCCGCGAGAAGCTCGCACCGAGCCGCTCACCGCTCGCGTACGGCCCGGTGGCATGTTCAGCGCGAACGCGTGCGCGCTCGGGCGCATCGGCGCCCGCCCCGGTCTCCCCCTCGCCCGGCGGCACGCGGCGCATGCGCACCGATCCGAGCCCGATCGCGACGATCCGCCGCGCGGCGAAGTCATCGAGCGAGCGGCGCACGAATGCCTCGAACTCGTCGCTCCCGGGTCGGCTCCCCCCGTCCCGCGCCCACACCTCCGCGTAGTCGGCCGGATCGATCAGGTCGCGTTCGATCACCCACGCCTCGAGCGGCCCATGCTCCTCCGCGGCCTCGGAGACCCACTCGCCGACGCGAGCGAGCCCGCTGACGCCCCACGGAGCCTCCCAGTTCGCGAGTCCGACGAAGCTGCCGCCCGGCGCGAGATGCGCCGGCGCCGCGCGCACCACCGCGCGCGCGAGGGCGTCGCCCACCCTGCCACCGTCCCGGTAGGTGAAGACCGGAGGTTCGTCGGCCGGTGCGCCATCGCCCGTCGTACCGACGGCGCTCGCAGCGTTCGCGTCGGCGGGGCCCGCGCCCCGCGGGGTGATGACGAAGGGGGGATTCGAGGCAATGAGGGCGAAACGCTCCCCGGCCACGGGCTCGAAGAGATCGCCCCGGCGGAACTCGATCGCCCGGTCCAGGCCGTTCAATGCGGCGTTCATGCGTGCGAAGCGGAGCGCACGTTCCGAGATGTCCGTTGCGATCGTGGGCCCGCGAAGCGCGAGGTGCAGGGCGACGACGCCGCAGCCGGTGCCGAGGTCGAGGGCGTGTGAGACGCGCTCGGGCGGCAGTTGCCCGATCAGGGATCGGGTCGCCCCGCCGACCCCCATGACGTGATCCGGCCGGGCGGGGCCGCCGCGGAGCTGGTCGTCGAGGTCAGAGATGATCCACCAGTGCTGCGGCGGGCCGAACCGCGCGTCGTCCTCGATGCGCACCGGGTTGAGGGAGACCGCCGCTCGGAAGGTTGCTTCGCCGTCCTCACCGGCTTCGATGTCTTCGTCGGCCTCGCCGTCCACGCCGTCCACGCCTTCCTCGACGCCGTGACTGCGGATCTCGACCAGGCCGAGCTCCAGCGCGCCGCGCGCCCGCAGCGACGGCAGTGCGCGCTCGAGCTCGGTGCGCGCGACGGCCTCGCCGAGGAGGAAGAGTCGCGTCAACGCGGAGAGCGAGCTCGACGGCCGCTGCGCCAGCACGCGCCGGGCCGCCGCGAACACCCCGCGCTCACGCGCGGCATCAGCGGCACTGCCGAGGAGCGCGCCGATCGTATCGGTGCGGTACTCGGCGGCGCTCAGGTCGTCGCGCAGGCGATCGAGCAGGTCGGTGTCCACGCAGAAATCCTAGCGAGCCGGGCGGGCGGCGGGACGGCCGGGCGCCCCGCCGCACCGGGTGATCAGCCCGCTGCCGCTCGATCCGGGTCAGTACGCCACGGTGAAGCGTGTCCGATGATGCTTCGGCTCCTCGAGTTCGTCGACCACCGCGACGCCGAAATCTGCCCCCGAGATCGTCGAGTTGCCCTCGGCGTCACGGACGACGACGTCGCCGCCAACGCGGTACTCGCCCCGGTATTCACCCGCCGCCCAGGGGCCAAACAGGTCGGCAGGGCTGACGTAGAACCAATCCAGCGGCTCCGGAGCCGCGCGCAGATCCTCGAGCACGCCGCCCATTTCGCTCGCCTCCGGCTTCACGTCATCCGGAAAATCGGGGCTGTCCATCAGCAGGTCGCCGCCCTCCGACTGCAGCAGGCTGCCGGCGCCGCCCACCACGCCCAGGCGTACACCGGCTGCCGCCGCGTCAGCCGCGAGCGCCGCGACCGCCGGCCGAACCTGCCCCGCCATATCGCCCCGCGGCGAGACCGCCACGACCACGACATCGGCACCGTCGAGCGCCCGAGCCCGGTCCCCCGCATCGAGGATCGAGCCGATCGCGTACGATACCCCCGAGATCTGCTCCGGGGACTCGCGCCGGCTGAAACTCGTCACCTGCAGGCCGCGCACCGCGGCCGCCTCCGCGATATGCGTGCCCGCATAGCCGCTCCCACCGAAAATGGTCACCTTCGTCATCGTCGATCCTCTCTGGCGCTCGCAGACTCTCTGCATTCCGTGCAACCGGCGGCCCGCCGCGCTTATTCCAGCGTAGAGCCCGAAACCGCTCTGGTGAATCGCTCAGGCGAACAGCTCAGGCAAACGCGCTCGCCGTTGCGGCGAGCGGCGCCGGCAGCACCGTGCTGCCCATGAGGTAGGTGTCGACCGCGGCAGCGGCCGCCCGACCCTCCGCGATCGCCCAGACGATCAGGGATTGCCCGCGCCCCGCATCACCCGCGATGAAGACCCCCGGGAGGGTCTCGAAGCCGTCGGACGCCGCCGCGTCCGCCGCGCCCGCCGCACCCTCGGTGGGGCGCAGCGCGGAGAAATCCGCCTTGCGCGCGTACGTGCTGCGGCGGCCGATACCGATGGGAAACTGCGGGTCCACCAGCGCATCGGGGCCCGTGAATCCGAGGGCGATGAGCACGAGATCGGCATCGAGCAGGCGCTCCGTGCCCAGGATCGGTTCGCGACCGCCCTCCGTGAAGCCGGTTTCGGCAACGCTCAGCGCGCGCACGCGCCCCTCGTCATCGCCGATGAAGGCGACGGTCGACGCGAGATAGCTGCGCTCGCCGCCCTCCTCGTGCGAACTGGACACCTCGAAGAGCGTCGGATGCAGCGGCCAGGGTTGCGAGGGGCTGCGGGTCTCACCCGGGCGCCTTCCGATGGCGAGGCTCGTCACCGAGCGGGCACCCTGCCGGTGGGCCGTGCCGACGCAGTCGGCACCGGTGTCGCCGCCGCCGATCACGATGACGTGCTTGCCCTCGGCGTGAATCGGCGAACGGTCGCCCTGGCCCAGCGTCGCGCGGTTCTGCGCGGTCAGGTAGTCCATCGCGTAATGAATGCCGGACAGCTCGCGGCCGGGCAGATCGAGCGGCCGCGGGACCACGGCTCCGGTCGCCACCACCACGGCGTCGTAGCGACGCCGCAACTCGGACCAGCTCATGTCACGGCCGATCTCGATGCCGCAGCGGAAGCGGGTGCCCTCCAGCCGCATCTGCTCGACGCGCCGCTCGACGAGCGACTTCTCGAGCTTGAAATCGGGGATGCCGAACCGGAGCAGGCCGCCCGGCTGCTCGTCGCGCTCGTAGACGGCGACCGTGTGGCCCGCGCGCGTGAGCTGCTGGGCCGCAGCCAGGCCGGCCGGGCCGGAGCCGACGACGGCGACGGTCTTGCCGCTCAAGCGCTCCGGCGGCATCGGCACGACCCACCCCTGTTCGAACCCCTGGTCGATGAGGCTGCACTCGATCTGCTTGATCGTCACCGCGGGCTGGTTGATCCCGAGCACGCAGGCGGACTCGCAAGGAGCCGGGCAGACCCGACCGGTGAACTCCGGGAAGTTGTT
>JAGQTL010000293.1 GCA_020439035.1 Leucobacter sp.
TCGGCGGCCGAGCCCTGGATCGGCGAGTTGAGCGCCGCGCGCTCGGCGTTCTCGCGCAGCACCCGATTGGGGCTCACGAGGTCGGGGAATGGGCGCCGGCGGCCGAAAATGGTCTCGGTGTAGCCGTCGATCTTCGCCTGCTCGACCACCGCACGCAGGTAGTCGCGCACGCCGCCGAAACGCTCGAAGTAGTCGAGCATCAACTGCTTCGCCTCGGCTCCCGTAATGCCGAGCTGCTTGGCCAGCCCGAACGCCGAGAGCCCGTAGGCGAGCCCGTACGACATCGCCTTGACCTTGGCACGCATCTCACTCGTCACCTCGGCCGGCGTCACGCCGAAGATGCGCGAGCCGACGAAACGGTGGAGATCCTCACCCGCGTTGAAGGCCTCGATCAGCCCGGCGTCGCGCGACAAATGGGCCATGATCCGCATCTCGATCTGCGAATAATCGGCGGTCATGAGCGCTTCGAAGTCGCCCGAGTGGATGAACCCCTCGCGGATGCGCCTGCCTTCTTCCGTGCGCACCGGAATGTTCTGGAGGTTCGGATCCGTCGATGCGAGTCGGCCGGTGCTCGCACCGATCTGCACGAGCGTCGTGCGGATGCGCCCGTCGGGCTGCACGGCCTTGATGAGCGTCTCGACGATCTGCCGCAGCTTGTTCGCGTCGCGGTGCGCGAGCAGCGCGTCGAGGAACGGATGCGGCTGCTTGACACGCAGATCGGCGAGCGCCGCCGCATCGGTCGTGTACCCGGTCTGCGTCTTCCGCGTCTTCGGCATCCCGAGCTCTTCGAAGAGCACCTGCTGCAGCTGCTTCGGGGACGAGAGATTGACCTCGTGACCGATCGCGGCGTATGCCTGCTGTTCGAGCTCCGCCACGCGTTCGCGCAATTCGCCCTCGTGCGCTTGCAGCAGCGGCAGGTCGATCGCGACCCCCCGCTGCTCGAGCGCGTCGAGCACCGGGAGCAGCGGAAGCTCGATGTCCGCATACACCTCCGCGGTGCGCCCCGGGAACCGCGAGACGATCGCGGCATGCACGCGTACCAGATACCAGGCCAGCGCGTCGGGGCCCGCGACCGATCCCTCATCGGGCACCAGCTGGTTCGGATCGCCCTCGGGCACCTGCTCCCCCAGGTATCGGAAGACCGCCTCGGCGATCGTCTTCTCGGGCGCGGCGGGGCGCACGAGCCAGGCCGCGAGCAGCGCGTCGCCCGCAATGCCGCCGATGCGCGCGCCCGCACGCTCGACGACCTTCAGCTGCGCCTTCGCGTCGAAGAACAGCTTCGGCTCATCCGACGCGAGCCACTGCTCGAAGAGCGCGTAGTCCCGCCCGCCCGGCTGCCAATCGATGGCCACCACCGACTCCTCGGTGGCGATGCCGACGCGAAGACCCTGCGCATCGTCGGAGATCACGACGGCCGGCGTCCGGGCTTTCGACAGCCAGTCGCCCAGCTCCTCGTCGAGCAGCACCTTCGTCTCGGGCAGAGTCGGCGCGAGGGGCACCGGTGCGGCGGATGCACCGGCCGGCACCTCGGCTCCGGCCAGCTTGCCCACGCGCTGCAGCAGCGTGCGGAACTCGAGCTTTCCGAACACCTGCTGCACGGCCACCATGTCGATGTCTCCGCGCGCGAGGTCGTCCAGGCTCACATCGAGTTCGACATCGCGCACCAGGCGGTTCAACCGCCGGTTGCGCTCCGCGAGGTGGGCGTTCTCGCGCAGGCTCTCGCCGACCTTACCGCCGATCTCGTCCTGCCTCCGGAGGATCTCTTCGAGCGACCCGAACTGGTTGATCCACTTCACCGCGGTCTTCTCCCCGACGCGCGGGACACCGGGCAGGTTGTCGCTCGTCTCGCCCACCAGCGCGGCGATCTCCGGGTACTGCTCGGGGCGCACGCCGTAGCGCTCCATCACCCTCTCGGCGTCGTAGCGGGTGAGCTCGCTCACCCCCTGCTTGGACGGGTAGAGCAGCGTGATGTTGTCGTCCACCAGCTGGATGGTGTCGCGATCCCCGCTGACCACGAGCACGCGATACCCAGCCGCCGCACCGCGGGTCGCGAGCGTCGCGAGAATGTCGTCGGCCTCGTAGTTCTCCTTCTCGAGCGTGCGGATGCCCATGGCGTGCAGCGCCTCCTGCAGCAGCGGCACCTGACCCTTGAACTCGGGCGGCGTTTCCCCCCGTGTGCCCTTGTACTCGGGGTATTCGTCCGTGCGGAACGAGTGGCGAGAGATGTCGAATGCGATCGCGATCGCGTCGGGCCGCTCATTGCCGAGCAGGTTGATGAGCATCGAGATGAAGCCGTGGATCGCGTTCGTGTGCTGGCCGGTCTGCGTCTGGAAACTGTCGACGGGCAGGGCGTAGAACGCGCGAAAGGCGAGCGAATGGCCGTCGACGACCATGAGGGTAGGCTGAGGGTTGCTTGACACACGGCCAGCCTACAAGCCGGCACCGACATCCATCTCGAGAGGATCACCGTGACCATCAGCTCCGAAGACGGCCTCGCCTACCTCGCCGAGCGAGGGCTCGGTGCGCTGGCCGAGAAGATGGGGATGGTCTTCACCGAGTTCAACGAGGAGCGAGCCGTCGCGACCCTGCCGGTCGAGGGCAACACCCAGCCGATCGGGCTGCTGCACGGCGGCGCCTACGTGGTGCTCGGCGAGTCACTCGGCTCGATGCACGCGAACCTGATCGCCCCCGAGGGCATGGTCGCGGTGGGGGTCGACATCAACGCCACGCACACGGCATCGGCCACGTCGGGCACCGTCACCGGCGTGTGCACGCCCGTGCACCGGGGCCGCACGCTGACCGTGCACGAGATCGTCGTGACCGACGAGCGCGGGCGCCGCTGCTCGACGATCCGGATCACGAACCTCTACAAGCCGATCAGCCGTTAGTCCTTCTTCGGGCCGAGCTGGTCGATGATGGTCTTCGCCACATCCTGCATGGTGAGGCGCCGGTCCATCGACGCCTTCTGAATCCAGCGGAACGCCTCGGGCTCGGTGAGGCCCATCTTCTCGTTGAGGATGCCCTTCGCGCGGTCGACGAGCTTGCGGGTCTCGAAGCGCTCGGCCAAGTCGGCGACCTCGTTCTCGAGCGCGACGATCTGCTGGAAGCGCGAGAGCGCGATCTCGATCGCCGGGATCAGGTCGGCCGGGGTGAACGGCTTGACCACGTAGGCGAGCGCACCCGCCTCGCCCGCGCGCTCGACGAGCTCCCGCTGGCTGAACGCGGTGAGCAGAACGACCGGCGCGATGTGATCCTTGTTGATCTGCTCGGCCGCCGAGATGCCGTCGAGCTTCGGCATCTTCACGTCCATGACGACGAGATCGGGCTGCAGCTCCTCGACGAGGCGAACCGCCTCCTCGCCGTCGCCGGCTTCGCCCACAACGTCGAAGCCGTTATCGCGCAGGGTCTCCACGATGTCGAGGCGGATCAGGGATTCGTCTTCGGCGACGACGACGCGTC
>JAGQTL010000002.1 GCA_020439035.1 Leucobacter sp.
GTCGAAGAACCCCTGGATCTGCGCCGCGTGCAGGTCGACGCTCATGATCCGGTCGGCACCGGCGGCCTTGAACAGGTCGGCGACGAGGCGCGCCGAGATGGGCTCGCGGCCGCGGCCCTTCTTGTCCTGCCGGGAGTAGGGGTAGTACGGGGCGACGACCGTGATGCGCTTCGCGCTCGCGCGCTTGGCGGCGTCGACCATGATGAGCTGCTCCATGAGCCACTCGTTGATCGGGTGCGTGTGCGACTGGATCACGAAGGCGTCGCAGCCGCGCACGCTCTCGTCGAACCGCGCGTAGAGCTCGCCGTTGGCGAAGGTGCGCGCGTCGGTGGGCACGAGTTCCGCGCCGAGTTCGGCGGCCACCCGCTCGGCGAGCTCGGGGTAGGCCCGGCCCGAAATCAGCACCAGCTTCTTCTGGCCGGCCATCTCGATAACGCTCATGCTCGCTGTTCCTCGCTCTTCGCTCTCCGCATGCTCACTGCTCGGCAGCCCGCGCGCTGCTCGTGCCCGGGCGGTTGTCGGCCACCCATCCCTCGATATTCCGCTGGGGCGCCACATTCAGGGCGAGTGCGCCGGCAGGAACGTCCTTCCGCACGACCGCGCCGGCCGCCGTGTAGGCGCCGTCCCCAATGGTAACGGGCGAGACCAGCACGTTCTTCGAGCCGATGCGCACCGCATCGCCGATCGTGCTCTGGTGCTTCTCGACCCCGTCGTAGTTCGCCACGATCGTGCCGGCGCCGACGTTGCTGCCCGCCCCGATGGTCGCATCGCCGACGTAGCTGAGGTGCGGCACCTTGCTGCCGGCCCCGATCTTCGCGTTCTTCGCCTCGACGAAGGCGCCGATCTTGCCCGCCTCGCCGAGCTCCGTGCCCGGGCGGATGTAGGCGAACGGGCCGACCTCGGCGCCGGCCGCGATCACCGCGAGGGTCACCTCGCTGCGGCGGATGCGGGCGCCCTCGCCCACCTCGCAGTCGACCAGCGTGGTGTCCGGGCCGATCACTGCGCCGCCGGCGATCGAGGTGGCGCCGTGCAGGAGCGTGCCGGGCAGGATCTCGGTGTCGGGCTCGATGCTGACGTCGGCGTCGATCCACGTCGTCGCGGGATCCTGCACCGTCACGCCCGCGCGCTGGTGCCCGAGCACGATGCGGCGGTTGAACTCGCGGCCGGCCTCGGCGAGCTGCGTGCGGTCGTTCACCCCGGCGATGAGCCAGGGGTCGTCGGTCGTGATCGCGTCGACCGCGAGCCCGCTGTGCAGGATGAGCTCCACGGCATCGGTCAGATACTTCTCGCCCTGCGCGTTGTCGGTGCCGATGCCGGCGAGGGCCTGCTCGAGCGCGCGGCGGGCGAACACGTAGATGCCGCCGTTGATCTCGGTGATGCGCCGCTGCGCCTCGTCAGCGTCCTTCTCCTCGACGATTCCGCGCACGGCGCCGTCGGCGTCGCGGAGGATGCGCCCGAGCCCGGTGGGGTTGTCGAAGACGGCCGAGAGCAGCGTCATCCCCCGCTCCGCCTCGACGTGGCCGCGAACGAGCCGCTCCAGGGTCGGGATGTCGATGAGCGGCACGTCCCCGCTCAGCACCACCACGCTGCCCTCGAAGTCGCCCGGCAGGGCCGCGAGCGCCTGCTCGACCGCGCGACCGGTGCCCGGCGTCTCGTCCTGATCCACGATCACCGTGCCGGGCGCGTGATCCTCGATCGCGCCCGCCACCAGTTCGCGTTCGTGCCGCACCACGGCGACGACCCGTTCGGGCCGCAGGCCGGCAGCCGTATCGAGCACGTGGGAGATCAGCGGGCGCCCGCCGATCCGGTGCAGCACCTTCGGGGTCGCCGACTTCATGCGCGTGCCCTGGCCGGCGGCGAGAATCACCACTGCGAGCTGTTCTGTCATCCGTGCCTCTTCTCGGTGCGACGCGGGCGGCCCCGCGTCTGCCGCGTTCGGGTTTGCGGATCGATGCCGCGCACCGCCCCGCAGTTCCGCCTCCAGGATTCGAACCTAGACTTCACAGCTCCAAAGGCTGTCGTGCTGCCATTACACTAAGGCGGATCGTGCCGCCTCGCGGCACCACTCAAGTTTAGCCAGGAGCGACGGGTCCGATTGACGGGATAATGGGGGCATGAGCCAGCACGACGAGGTCGACCTGATCCTGAGCGACTGGGCCACCGCCCGCCCCGACCTCGACCTCGCGCCGCTCGCGGTGTTCTCGCGCATGACGCGCGTGACGCGGCACCTCGACCGCGCCCGCGCGCAGGCCTTCGCGCGCAGCGGGCTCACGGCCTGGGAATTCGACGTGCTGGCCGTGCTGCGCCGCGGCGGGGCGCCGTTCCGGCAGAGCCCGAAGACACTCGTGCGGCAGACGATGGTGTCGAGCGGCACGATGACGAACCGCATCGACCGCATGGCGAGCCGCGGGCTCGTGCGCCGCTTGACCGACCCGAACGATGGCCGCGGCGTGCTGGTCGAGATGACCGAGCAGGGGCAGGTGCTCGTCGACGCCGCGATGACGCGCTTGAGCGACTACGAGGAGCAGCTGCTCGGCGGGATGCCGCGGGGCGAGCGCGAGCGGCTCGCCGCGCTGCTGCGCAAGCTCTCTCTGAGCGTGCAGCACTTCCCCGTCGACGAATAGCCGGGTGCCGCGGCGGGGCCGATGCTAGCGTGGGGTCATGTCGACGACGACCTCCGCACGGCCGGGCATGCCGCTCCGCGACTACCGCATCCATCGCTACGTCAACGCGTTCTGTCCGCAGTGCCACGAGGAGGATCCGGATCGCCCACTCGCCGAGGTGCAGCGGCTCTCGGGCTGGCTCGCGGATCGCGACGGCCGCATCTGGCTCGAGCGCGGCTGCCGCACCCACGGCGTCCAGCGCACGCTCTACGACGAGTCGGCCGAGATCCTCACCTATCTCGAGCAGTGGACGGCGCCCACCAAGATCCACCAGGCCGACCTCGCGGGCAACTTCAAGCCGGTGCCCGAGGCCTACGCGGACGGCCTGCCCGAGATGCAGACGCAGCACACCTGCATCCTGCTGCAGGACATCACCGACCACTGCAACCTGAAGTGCCCCACCTGCTTCGCCGAGTCGAGCCCGGCGGCGAGCGCGGTCGCGCCGCTCGACGAGGTGCTCGCCTCGGTCGACGCCCGGCTCGCCCGCGAGAACGGCCGCATCGATGTGCTCATGCTCTCGGGGGGCGAGCCCACGCTGTACCCGTGGCTCGAGCAGTTGCTCGAGCACCTGGTCGCGCGGCCGGTCGTGCGCATCCTGATCAATTCCAACGGGTTGCGGATCGCGAACGACGACGAGTTCCTCGCCGTGCTGAAGCGGCATCGCGAGCGGGTCGAGATCTATCTGCAGTACGACGGCGAGGAGCCGGAATCCTCGCGCTACCACCGCGGCGCCGACATCCGGCGCTTCAAGTCGCGGGCGCTCGAGCGGCTCTCCGACGCGGGCGTGTTCACGACGCTCACGATGACGGCGGCGCTCGGGGTGAACGACCACGAGATCGGCAACGTGATCCGGCGCGCCATGACGACGCCCTATGTCGGTGGCGTCACGATCCAGCCCGTCTTCGGCTCGGGCCGCTCGGCCGGTATCGATCCGAACGACCGCCTGACCCACACCGGGGTGCTGGCTCGGCTCGGGCCGCAGACCGATGGCGAGGTCACGTGGAAGGATCTCACCGCGCTCCCCTGCTCGCACCCTCACTGCTGCTCAGTCGGCTACCTGCTGCGCGACGATTCGGGATCGTGGCGCTCGCTCACCTCGCTCGTGGGGCACGAGCAGCTGAAAGCGTTCCTCGACCTGAACCCCGACCTGATCGCGAACCGCATCGCCGACAGCGAGGTGAACGAGGCGCTGAAGGAGAGCGTGAAGCAGTCGCTGCTCGACCTGCTGAGCGAGCAGTCGTCGCTCTCGCACCCCTCGATCGCCACGATCTGGAAAGACATCTGTCTTGGCTGCGACCTCGGCATCGGCACGCTCACGAAGCTCGCGGCGTCGGCGCTCCCGGGGCAGCAGAAGCGGCTGCGCGGGTTCCTCGGCGAGCGCGTGAAGCGCATCACCGTCAAGCCGTTCATGGACATCAACACGATGATCGAGGAGCGGCTGCTGCAGTGCTGCGTGCATGTGGCGACCGTGAACGACGAGCGCACCGACGACGGCGCGGCCGTGCACCAGT
Organism: Leucobacter sp.; assembly: GCA_020439035.1. Taxonomy (GTDB): domain Bacteria; phylum Actinomycetota; class Actinomycetes; order Actinomycetales; family Microbacteriaceae; genus Leucobacter. Next base: position 4,175 of record JAGQTL010000002.1, read on the forward strand.
GCGCGCCGTTCTGCGCGGTGCAGGCCTGGGCGCCGCTCGCTGCGCAGAAGCTCTCGACGGCGACGGGGAAGCGCAGCCTCCCCACGCCCAGGGTTCGTCGGCTCGACGGGCCGGGCGACGCCGAGGGCGGCAGCCCGCTCGCGATGGCCGGCGAGGAGGGATCGGGGTCGCACCATGGCTGAACTCGCGTCGCACCTGACTCCGACCACGCCCGCGCTCGGCCAGCGCGACGAACGGGTGGCTCCACCGGATGGCACGCCCCTCGATCCTCTCCGCCTGTGCGTCAACACGACGGTCGCGCTCCTCGCGTGCGTCTTCGGCCCGATCGCGCTCATCGCGTTCGCCATCACCGCGATCGCGGGATACGCGCGAGCACGGCGCGCGGGCCTGATGCGATCCAAGTGCCTGCTCGGCAGCACCCGGAACGTCCTCGTCTACCTCTGCTCGATCGCCGTGCTCGCCGCCGCCGCGATCCCGTTCTGGGTGATGATGTGGATCCGCCTGCTGGCGGGCTGACGGCGTCGACCCCGAGGCATTCGCCGTGTTCCCGCATCTCAACGACCTGCTCGGCTTCGGGCCGCCGCTCGACACCCACGGCGTGTTCGTCGCGCTGGGGCTCGCCGCCGGCGGCCTCGTCTTCTGGGCCGAGGCGCGCAGGCGGAACGTGACCGATCCGCGCATCCCCTACCTCGTGCTCGGCGCGCTGATCGGCGCGGGGATCTTCGCCCGCCTCGGCACGTGGGCGCAGCACCTCGACCCGAGCAAGAACCTGAACCTCGTCGAGCAGCTGCTGCACGGCAACACCTCGATCCTCGGCGCCCTCGTCGGCGCCTGGCTCGGCGTCCACGTGACCAAGCGCATCGTCGGCTACCGCGAGCGCACGGGGGATCTCTTCGCGCCGGCGGTCGCGCTCGCCCTCGTGATCGGGCGCGTCGGCTGCTTCCTGACCGAGCTCCCGGGCACGCCGACCGGCGGCGACTGGGGCATCGTGCTCGATGCCGAGACCGCCGCGCGCCTCGGCGCCCCCGCAGGCATCGGGCTGCACCCGAGCTTCGTCTACGAGATCGCCTTCCACCTCGCGGCATTCTTGCTGCTCTGGTACTGGCTGCGCCACCTCGGCCTCGGCGCCGGCGAAACCCTCACCCTCTACGTCGGCGCGTACGCGGTGTTCCGGTTCTTGGTCGAGTTCGTGCGCGGCAACGATCCGGCCTGGCTCGGCCTGACGCGACCGCAGCTCTTCCTCCTCGCCACCATCCCGCTCTTCGCCGCACGGCTGATCTGGCTCGCGAAGCGGGGTAGACTCACGCCAACGAAGGGAAGGAACGCCCATGAGCACCAACCCGCCTGATGCCGGCCCGCCGGAGCAGCCGCAGGACCCGCTGACGCAGCCTGCGCAGCCGCCGCAGCCGGATCCACAGCAGCCCACGCAGCCGGATCCACAGCAGCCGGCCCAGCCCGCCTGGCCGCAGCCGGATCCTCAGCAGCCGCAGGTCCCCCCGCCCGCCGCGGCTCCGCCGCCGGGCCAGATCCCCCCGCCCGGCTACGCTCCGCCGCAGTACGCGCCGCAGTACACGCCGCCGTACCCGCCGGTCCCGCCGTATCAGCCGCCGCAGCAGCAGCCGCAGGGCGGCAAGATCTGGCTCGGCATCCTCATCGCCGTCGGGGCGCCGATCCTCACGCTGATCCTCTCCCTGATCTTCGACCCGTACTCCGGGATGGGTCTCATCGTCGCCGGCGTGCTCGCCTTCGGCATCCTCGTCGCCGCGATCGTGCTCACGAGCATGGCCCACACGCGGCGCACGGGCATCGGCATGTGGATCGGGCTGGCGGCGCTCCCGTTCATCTTCTTCGGGGTCTGCACCGCGCTCCTCGTCGGCTCAGGGTTCTAGTCAGGGCTCAAGCGGAGGCGCCTCCCGCAGGCGCGGGCCGCCCGCCTCGAACGCCGCCGCGTAGCCGAGCAGCGCGGGGTCGTCGTACGCGCGGCCGGCGAACGTGATGCCGACCGGCATGCCGATGTCGTCCATCACCCCCATCGCGGTCGTCACGGTCGGGATCCCGAGGTGCCGCAGCGCGTAGTTGCCGTTCGAAAAGAAGACCCCGTTCGCCCAGGCGCGATCCGCGGCCGCGACATCGCGCTCGGCGTCCTCGCGCCCCGCGTCGGCGTTCGCGGGGAACACGACCGCGTCGTAGCCCTCGGCCTCGAGCCACTGCTCGAAGAGCTCGCTGCGGAGCCGCACGAGCGCCCGCAGCCCGTCGGCGAAGTCCGGGCGATCGCGCGGATCCGGGATCCCCGCCTGCGCCATCGCGACCGTCTCGCGGTACCGGTTCTCGTAGTCCTCGACTTCCTCGTAGCGGTCGGGCAGGGTGCCCGGCGGCTGCGGGAAGATCAGGTCCGGATCCACGACGCCGAGGTTCGGGATCGCCGGGTCGCCGTTCGCGCGCAGGAAATCGTCCCAGCCGAACGCGAGGAAGTGGGTGAACTCGGTCTCCATCCACCCCTCGGGCAGGACGCCGAGGGCGGCCACGTTCTCCTGCCCCGGCCGGTCGCCCTCGTACTGCTCGATCAGGGGGAAATCGGTCTCGATCACGTCGGCGCCCAGCCGCTCGAGCCGCACGCGCGCCTCGCCCCAGAGCTCGAGCACCGAGGGGCGCACCTCGATCGGGAAGTCGGGATCCCGGCCCAGGTACATCCGCGGCACGGCGAGGCGCTTGCCGCGCAGCGCGTCGGGGCGCACGAGGTCGAGGTAGGAGTCGGGGCGGTGCACGCTCGCCCGCGGCAGTTCGACCGCCTGCTGGTGGCGCCAGAAGTCACCGCGCGTGATCGGGTCGTCGCACACGAGCACGTCGAGCACGCGCAGCATGTCGGGCATCGAGCGCGTGTGCGGCACCACGACGTCGCGGGCGGGGAACAGCGGCCAGTTGCCGCGGATGCTCAGCACGCCCCAGCTCGGCGTGTACGCGCAGAGTCCGTTGTTCGAGGCGGGGCTGCGGCCGCTCGACACGGTCTCCTCCCCCATGCCGAACACGGCCAGGCTCGCGGCCGTCGACACGCCCGAGCCGTTCGACGAGCCCGAGGCGTAGGCCGCGGCCAGGTAGGCGGGATTGTAGGGGCTCTCCGCGCGCCCGTAGACGCCGCGCTGCATCCCGCCGTCGGCCATCGGCGGCATGTTCGTCTTTCCGATCAGCACCGCCCCCGCGGCGCGCAGCTTCGCCACGGAGAACGCGTCCCACTGCGCGACGAGGCCGACGAACGCCGGCGACCCCGCTGCCACGGTGAGGCCGCGCACCATGTACGAGTCCTTCACCGTGAACGGCACGCCCTCGAGCGGCCCGGCCGCCCCTGCCGCGCGGCGGCGGTCGCTCTCGGCCGCCTCGGCCAGCGCTTCGGGGTTCAGCACCGGGATCGAGTTCAGCTTCGGGCCGTTGCGGTCGAGCTCGTCGATGCGGCGCAGGCACCACTCGACGAGCGCGACCGCCGTGGTCCGGCCCGACTCGAGTGCGGCGAGCGTCTGCTCGATGCTCGCTTCGATCGGGTCGAAGGCCGGGGCTGCGTCAGTGCTCATGCAGCCAACTGTAGCGGCGCCGACCCCTTCGGCGGGAGCCGGGCGCCGCGACAGCGCCGGCGCTACTTGCGGCCGACCACCGCGCGCGCGACGATCTCGCGCATCACCTCGTTGGTGCCGCCGTAGATGCGGTGGACTCGGGCATCGAGGAACGCGCGAGCGATCGGGTACTCGACCATGTAGCCGTAGCCGCCGTGCAGCTGCACGCCCTGATCCAGGATCTCCCACTCGCGCTCGGTGCACCAGAACTTCACCTGCGCCGCCTCTTCCGGGGTCAACTCGCCCTTCATGTAGAGGCGCATGGCCCGATCCACGAACGACCACATCACGTCGACGCTGGTCGCCATTTCGGCGAGGCGGAACCGGGTGTTCTGGAAGTCGGCGACGGGCTGGCCGAAGGCCTCGCGGTTCTTCGTGTACTCGAGCGTCCACTCGAACGCCGCCTGCCCCACGGCGGCGCCGACCGCGCCGATCGAGAGGCGCTCGAGCGGCAGGTTCTTCATGATCTGCACGAAGCCCTGGCCTTCGACGCCGCCGATCAGGTTCTCATCCGGCACGAAGACGTCGGTGAAGCTGAGCTCGGCCGTGTCGTGCCCGTGGGAGCCCATCTTGTTCAGCTTGCGGCTGTGCTCGAAACCGGCCATGCCGTCTTCGATGATCAGCAGGCTGAACGCGTCGGGGCGGTTGCCCTCGCCCGTCTTCACGAGCGTCACGATCATGTCGGCCGTCTTGCCGCTCGAGATGAACGTCTTGGCGCCGTTCACCACGTAGCCGCCCTCGGTCTTCTTGGCATTCGTCGACACCGCGCGCACGTCGCTGCCCGCCCCGGGCTCGGTCATACCGAGCGCGCCGAGGATCTCGCCCGTCGCCATGCCCGGCAGCCACTTCTGCTTCTGCGCATCGGTGCCGAAGTGCGCGATGTAGGGCACGGCGAGGTCGTCCTGGATGCCGACGGCGCCGGCGAGCGACGATCCGGCGCCGGCCCGGATGAGCTCTTCGTTCACGACGGAGCGGAAGCGGAAGTCCATGAGCATCCCCGCGCCGCCGAACTCCTCCGGCACCGACAGGCCGATGATGCCGTGCTCGCCGGCGAGCCGCATGGTCTCGCGATCGACCTCACCGGCCTCGTCCCACTCCTGCATCTTCTCCGGGGTGACGTAGCGCTTGATGAACTCCTTGACCATGTCGCGGAAGGCGTCGTGATCCTCGTTGTAGATATCGCGTTGCATCTGTCTCTCCTTCTCCTCTTCGAGTGCCGGTCGCTCGGCGCGGGCTCTCGTTCTATCCTCGCACTCGCGCGCTCACGCGAATGCCGACAATCCGGTGATCTCGCGGCCGATGATCAGCGCCTGCACGGTCTCGGTGCCCTCGTAGGTGTGCAGCGCCTCGATATCGGCGAAGTGGCGGGCGACCCGGTGCTCGAGCAGGATGCCGTTGCCGCCGAGCAGGTCGCGCGCGTTCGCGGCCAGCTCGCGCGCGGTGCGCGTGGCCGTGTACTTGCCGAGCGCCGCGCCCGGGCCAGTGAGCTCGCCCGCGGCCTCGGCGCCCGTGAGCTGCACGAGCAGCGTCTGCAGCGAGGTGAGCTTCGAGAGCATCTCCGCGAGGCGGCTCTGCACGATCTGCGACGCGGCGAGCGGGCGGCCGAACTGGATGCGCTGCCGCGCGTAGTGCACCGCCGACTCGTAGACCGCGGTCGCCTGGCCGAGCGCGCTCCAGGCGACGCCCAGCCGGGTGGCCTGCAGCACGCGCGCGGTGTCGGCGAACGAGTTCGCGCCGGGCAGCTTCGCGTCGGCCGCGACGCGCACGCCGTCGAGCTCGATGTGCGCCTGCCAGATCGCGCGCAGCGAGAGCTTGCCCTCGATCGTGGTCGCGCGATAGCCGGGGGCATCCTGCGGCACGATGAAGCCCTGCACCTTGCCGTCGTCGCCGCGGGCCCAGACGACCGAGATCCGCCCGACGTTGCCCGAGCCGATCCACTTCTTGTGGCCATCAATCACATAGCCCTCGCCGTCGGCGTCGCTCACGGAGCGCGCGCGCGTCTCGAGGCTCACCGCATCCGAGCCGTGCGTCGGCTCGGTGAGTGCGAAGGCGCCGAGTTCGGTGCCGCGCGCGAGTGGTTCGAGCCAGCGCTCCCGCTGCGCCTCGGATCCGCACATCGCGATCGAGCGCAGGGCGAGCCCGCCCTGCACCGCGACGATGGTCGCGATCGAGCCGTCTCCGCGGGAGAGCTCCATCGTGGCGAGACCGGCCGCGAGCGGGCTCTGCTCGGGAAACCCGGGCACATCGACGCCATCGCGCAGCAGGTCGAGTTCGCCGAGCCGGCCGGCCAGGTCGAGCGGGTACTCAGCGCGTTCCCAGTAGCCGTCGATCACCGGGCGCACCTCGCGCTGCACAAACTCGCGGGCGCGGTCGCGGTAGGCGAGATCCTCCACGGAAAGCCGACGGAAGACGCCGGCGACATCGACGTCGAGCGGCTCCCAGAGATCGTATTCCGGCTCGGCGGTGCCCGGCATGATGGGCTCGCGGCTCGTGGCCATGTGCAGCCTCCTCCTCACGCGCGTTCGCGCGATCACTCTGCTGCTTCGATCATGCAACAGCTACAAGGATCGACCAACCACATCGTAGCTTTCGCACAATGCACGACCGAACGGTTCGCGCCGGATCGCGCCTCGGCGACAGTCGCGCCGCGCGCGCGTCGGGATGCGTGCCGGAACGCGATTCGGACCGCGCTCCGGGTGGTGCGTTCGCCCACGACTATCCGAGCAGCTCGGAGAGCTCCAGCCAGCGATCCTCGAGCGCCGCGTTCTCGTCCTCGAGCGCAGTGACCTTCACCATCTCGACGTTCAGCAGCTGGTAGTCGCTCTGGTCCAGCGCGGCGAGATCCTCGCGGGCCTTCGCCGCGTCGGCCTGCAGCCGCTCCATGCGCCGCTCGAGCGAAGCGAGCTCTTTCTCGGCGGCCCGGCGCTCGGCTCCGGAAAGCCGAGCGGTTTCGGCTGTGGATTCTGCGATCTGCTGCGCAGCCGCAGAATGACGAAGAGCGGAGGCGTCAGCCGCAGAAGACGAGGCGCTGGCGGAGGACGATGCGCGCACGGCGGAGGCTCCCCCGGTGCGCCCGGCGCCACCATGACCGTCATCCTGCGCTGAGCGTCGCGGAGTCGCAGGACCCACGCGCGCAGACGCGCGCAGCCTGAGGTACTCGTCCACTCCGCCGGGCA
>JAGQTL010000294.1:0-335 GCA_020439035.1 Leucobacter sp.
GACGCGCCGAGCATCCGCGCCCGCACGATATCCCGGTCGACCGCCTCCTCGAGCTCCTCGCTCTCGAGCGCCGCACGGACCTCATCCGGGTCGAGCCCCGCCTCATCGCCGAGTTCTGCCAGCGTCTCGGGATCCGACACCAGCCGCCCTTCCGCGAAGTAGGCGCGGAACAGCCGCTCTTGCATCTCCGCCTGCAGGCCCTGCTCCTTCGCGAGGTGCAGCACGCGGTGCGCGCGGCGGGTATTCGCGTGGCGCAGCGCGCCGAAGTCGAAGACGATACCCTCGCTCGCGGCGAGCCCGGTCATCTGCTCGAGCATCTCCTCGACCTGCTCGCG
>JAGQTL010000294.1:438-2844 GCA_020439035.1 Leucobacter sp.
TTGAATTCGGGAACGAGGTCGATGGCCCGGGCCAGTCGGCGCTTGCCGAGGTAGCACCAGGGGCAGGCGATGTCGGACCAGATATCGACGCGGATCGTTTCACTCATGACCCGTACAGCGTCTCATGCCCCCTCACTATTCCGCGAACCGGCGGATCCGCGCGGAATACGCGGCGGCCCGCAGATCAGGCCGCAACCTCGGGGAAGTCGCGCCGCACGACCTCACGCATTGCCTCGGCGAACACCTCAGCGGTCTGCGCGCCGGCGATCCGGTACTTGGCGTTGAAGAGCGAAAAGGGCACGCCGCTCGCCCCGAGCATCTGCCCGCGCACGTGGTCGGCCGAGACGCCCTCGTCCCAGTGCTCACCGGTTTCCGGATCCGCTGCGGCGAGCGCCTCATCCCGGTCGAGCCCGCACTCCGCCGCGAGCGAGGCGAGCACCTCGGAATCCGCCATGTCCCGGCACTCGGAGAAATAGGCGACGAAGAAGCGGTCGAGGACCTCCTCTCCCCTGCCTCGCGCCTGCGCCAGTTGGAACACACGGTGCGCCCGGCGGGTGTTCACGAGCCGCAGTTCGTCGAAGCGGAGGTCCACGCCCTCGGCGGCGCCGAGCTTGCGCAGCTCGGGCAGCATGCGCTGCGAGTGCTCGAGCGGCGTGCCCTCGTAGCGCAGCAGGTACTCGCCCTCCGTGCCGTCGAAGCGTTCGGCGATGCCCGGCGCGAGCTCGAAACTGTGGTGGCTGACCGTGACCGGGATGTCGGGGTGATCGACGCTAAAGAGTTCGATCGCGCGTTCGAGCCGCCGCTTGCCGATGAAGCACCACGGGCATCGCACATCGAACCAGACGTTCACGAGAATGGCCGGTTGCTGTGTGGAAGCCGCATCGCTCATACTCGGTAGAACGCGGGGCGGGGCGACGGCATTCCGGGAGCAAGGATCGGCGAAATAGCGATGCTATTTCGTCTCAATAACCCGCGCTCCATGCGCCGGGCCGGTCGTGGCGATGGCCGTGATGCCGGATCGGGCGAACGCGGCCTGCAGCTCGGCCGCGCCCAGCGCGTGGGGAACGAGGAACGCGCAGGTCGGCCCCGACCCCGAGACGATGCCGGCGAGCGCGCCGTGCGACTCCCCGAGTTCGAGCACGGCCGAGAGGCCGGGCATCATCTTGAGCGCGGCCGCCTGCAGGTCGTTGTGCATCGCGTCGGCGAGCGCCTCGCGGTCGCCCGAGCGCACGGCCTGCAGCGCCGCCGCATCGACGCTGACCGTCTCACTCACCGGCGGCAGGTCCGCCGAGTGTCGTTCCCGATGCCGGTCGAGTTCGGCGTACACCTCGGGCGTCGAGAGCCCACCCGCCGAGAGCGCGAGCACCCAGTGGAACTCCCCCTTGGCGAGCGCCTGGCTGAGCTCGTCTCCGCGGCCGGTGCCGACGGCCGTGCCGCCCTCGAGCGCGAACGGCACGTCGGCGCCGAGCCGTGCGGCCAGCGGCCGCAGGCCGACCCGGCCAAGGCCCGTGCCCCAGAGCTCGTCGCAGGCGAGGAGGGTCGCGGCGGCATCCGCGGAGCCGCCGCCCATTCCGCCGGCGATCGGCACGCGCTTGAGCACTGTAAGCGAAACGTCGGCCGGGACACCGGCCTCCTCGGCCAGCATCCGGGCCGCGCGCACGCAGAGGTTCGACTCGTCGAGCGGCAGTCCGGATCCGTCGACCGGCCCGACGAAGCGCAGACTGACGCCGCGCGCGGGTTCCGCCGTCACCTCTTCGTAGAGGCCCAGAGCCTGATAGAGCGAGGCGACATCGTGGTAGCCGTCGGGGCGCCGCGCACCCACCCGGAAGAAGAGGTTGACCTTGCCGGGGGCGCGCACCGTCACGGAACGTCGCCGCATCTGCCCAGTCACCCCTCTACGCTACTACGGCGTCTCGCCCCGATTTCACGCCCCCGGCGGCCGCGCGGGCGATGGCGAGATATGCGTCGATACCGAGCTGCTCGGCGCGCGCGGTGGGATCCACCCGCGCAGCTTCGAGTACCTCGACCGCCTGCTCCGTCGCGCCGAGCACGGGCTGCAGCGACTGGCGCAGCATCTTGCGGCGCTGCGCGAAGGCCGCGCCCACGAGCTCGAAGGTGACCGATCGCTCGTCGTCCGTGCCGAGCGGCTCCGCCCGGCGCTCGTAGCCGACCAGCACCGAGTCGACCCCCGGCACGGGCCAGAAAATGCGCCGGCTCACCGTGCCGGCGATGCGCCAGGGTCCGTACCAGGCGGCCTTCGCGCTCGGCGCCCCGTACTCCTTGCTGCCCGGGCCTGCCGCGATGCGGTGCCCGACCTCGGCCTGCACCATGACGAGCCCGCGGCGGAGCTCGGGCAGCAGCTCGAGCAGGTGCATGAGGATCGGCACCGACACGTTGTAGGGCAGG
>JAGQTL010000295.1 GCA_020439035.1 Leucobacter sp.
GGGGGAGGGGGCAATAGAGAGGAGGGGAGTGGGAGCGGCTACGTCGAGCGGAGCGGCGGGTCGATGAGCAGCGCGACCCGCTCGTCCAGGTAGCGGTCGATCGTGGGGGCGCCGTCGAGCGGGGCGCCCGCCCGCCAGCGCACTCGGAGCTCTCCCTCGTGCACGCCCACCGGCGCGTCATCGCCGAGTGCGAGCAGCCCGGCGTCGGTGCTCGGCAGCAACTCGGCCGCGTATTCGACCGGCGTGCCGGCCGGGTACCCGCCGCGCAGCGCGGCTGCGGCAATGTCGCGGCGCTGCTCCCGCGAAACCGACTGGTGGTTCGGCCGCAGCCGTTCGCTCGCCCGGGTCGCCGATCCGGCGGCGTAGAGGCGCCCGTAGGTGTCGAGGAGCAGCGTTCCGAGGCGCCACACCTCGCCGATCGGCCGCATGGACATCGGCCGGGGGAACACCAGCAGGCGTCTGCCCGCCGGCACGAGCTCGGCGAGCCCAGACGGGGCGACCCCGGCGGCCGTGAGCGCGGCGTGGGCGCCCACGGCGGCGCGTGCGGTGCGATCCGCCCAGCCGTTCGCTGCGGGATCGGGATTGCTCATAGCGCCAGTGTATTGACTCGTGCGCCGCGGCCGCCTTCGCCCCACCCCGCCGCGTCCGCCTTCGCCCCACCCCGCTACGTCCCACGCCGGCCCCATGCCGCCCCCACGCCACACCCGCCGCACCTGCCCCACCCCGCTACGCCACACCCGGCCGCCCGGGCGGCGTAGTGTGGATGCCGTGGATGCGGTCGAATCGCTCGAGATCGAGCGCAAGTACGCGGTGGATGATCCGGCGGCGATGCCGACGACGGAGGCGTTCGCCGCGCTCGGGCTCCGCCTCGAGGCGCCCGAGTCGCACGGGCTTGAGGCGCGGTACTTCGACACGCCCGGCGGGGAGCTCGCCGCGCAGCGCGCGGCCGTGCGCATGCGGATCGGCGGGAAGGACGAGGGCTGGCACCTGAAGGAGAAGGGCGAGCGGGCCGCGCGTGAGCTGCTGTGGCCGCCGGCGGAAGCGACGCCCGAGGGGCTTCGCGCCGAACTTGATCGGCGTCTGGGCCAGGGCGGTGCGGCGCGGATCGTGATGATCGCACGCCTCCGCACGCAGCGTACGACCGCGCTGCTGCGCGACGCCGCCGGGGCCGCGGTGATCGAACTCGCCGACGATCGCGTCGACGCGACGAACGAGCTCACCGGCAAGCGGCAGCGATGGCGGGAATGGGAGGCGGAACTGCTGCCCGGTGCCGATGAGGGGCTGCTCGATCGGATCGAACCGCTGCTCCTGGCCGCCGGCGGCGCGCGGCAGCGCGGCACCTCGAAGATCCAGCGCACCATGAGTTGAATGAATCACGGGCTGAATACGCGGAAATCGTTGCTGAAAGCCGGGAAAACGTGCGGGATTCGCAGCGAAAAACCACGTAGGCTGTTGGTGTGAGCAAGAAGAAGGATCAACCGTCACCCGAAGCGCGCCGCAAGCAGGTGTTCATCGGGTTGGCGGTCGGCGCCGTCGTCGGCATCGGGCTCAGCCTGCTCACCGAGTTCTGGCTCTGGCTGCCCGCCGGCCTGGCGGTCGGCCTCGCCTCGGGCACGATCCTCAAGCCGCCCGCCGAATAGCCCCGCCGCGGTTCGCGCCGCGCCACCTCACCCGTTCCGTCCGAATACACGAGAGCACCTGATACGCCATGGAAACCACGGTTTTCGAAAGACAACGACCCGCTGCGAAGATCGTCGACGACGCGCTCGCCGAGACCAAGCTCGCCTGCTTCTGGATCGAGGACATCGAGGGGACGGTGGCTCGGTATCCGGCGCTCGCCGGCGACCTGATCGCCGACTACGCGGTCGTGGGCGGCGGCTTCGCCGGCCTCTGGACGGCGATCAAGCTGAAGACCGAGTACCCGGATGCCCGCGTCGTGCTGCTCGAGGGCAAGCGCGTGGGCTGGGCGGCGTCCGGCCGCAACGGCGGCTTCTGCGAGGCCAGCATCTCGCACGGCGAGCCCAACGCCGAGGCGCGCTGGCCCGAGGAGACCGAGCAGCTGTTCCGGCTCGGGCACGAGAACCTCGACGCCATCGAGAAGTTCATCGCCGAGAACGGCCTCGACGCCGAGTTCGAGCGCACGGGCCAGCTCGCCGTCGCCAACGAGCCCTACCAGCTCGAGGATCTCGGCGAGAGCGACGAGCACCACATCGTGCTCGACGCCGAGGGCGTGCGCGCGCGGATCGACTCGCCGACCTTCCTCGGCGGCGTATTCGAACCTGGCGAGAACGCGAACGTGCACCCGGCCAAGCTCGCGGCGGAGCTCGCGCGGCACGCCGCGTCGCTGGGCGTCGAGATCTACGAGCAGACCCGCGTGCTCCGCCTCGGTGGCAGCGCCGGCGAGCCGGTGGCGCTCGAGACGGCGAACGGCGAGGTGCGCGCCGAGAAGGTCGCGCTTTGCACGAACGTCTTCCCGTCGCTGCTCAAGCGCTACACGTTCCACACCGTGCCGGTGTACGACTACGTGCTGATGACCGAGCCGCTGAGCGATGAGCAGCTCGCCTCGATCGGCTGGCAGGGCCGCGAGGGCCTGGCCGACATGGCGAACCAGTTCCACTACTCGCGCCTCACCCGCGACAACCGCATCCTCTGGGGCGGGTACGACGCGGTCTACTTCGCGGGCGGGCGGATCAAGCCCGAGCACGAGGACCGGATGGAGAGCCATCGCAAGCTCGCGAACCACTTCTTCACCACGTTCCCGCAGCTCGCGGGCGTGAAGTTCACGCACCGCTGGGCGGGCGTGATCGACACCTCGACCCGCTTCTGCGCGTTCTGGGGCCAGGCGCTCGAAGGCCGCGTGCAGTACGTCGCGGGCTTCACCGGGCTCGGCGTCGGCGCCACCCATTTCGCGGCCGAGGTGATCGCGGATCGCTTCGCGGGGCGCGTGACCGAGCGCACCGAGCTGCAGATGGTCAAGGAGGTGCCGCTGCCGTTCCCGCCCGAGCCGATCGCCTCCATCGGCATCAACATGACGCGGTGGGCGCTCGATCGCGCCGACCATAACGGCGGCAAGCGGAATATCCTGTTGAGAACGCTCGATGCCCTCGGGCTCGGCTTCGATTCGTAGATCATTCGCCTACTGACTCAGTGAGGAGCACCTGATGACTGAACTGCTGCCGAACGGCGTGAACGGCGTGGTGCATGCGCGCGACGCCATCGTGCCGCTCGTTGCCGTGCCAGCCGACCAGATCGCGACCGGTTCGCCCCGCCAGGGGCTCATCGAGATCGGCACGGTCGGCGGCAGCGAGACCGGGATCTGGGAACTGCGCGGCGGGGCCGTGCTCGACACGGAGGTCGACGAGGTCTTCGTGGTGATCGCCGGGAACGCCACGATCGAGCTGCTCGACGAGGGGCGCACGGTCGAGGTGAAGACCGGCGATGTGATGCGGCTCGTCGCGGGCACGCGCACGCGCTGGACCGTGCCGGATCGCATCCGCAAGATCTACATCGCCTCCGAGTAGTCGCGCATCCGCCGCGGCGCTAGAGTCGTACGCAGTGCGTGCACCGAGCACGCGCGACGGACTCGAAGGAGAGCGCATGAGCGGCACGTGGAAGCTTCACGGCGACGGGAAATCGGTCGAGCAGGATGCGATCGTACTGCCCGAAGAGCGGCTGAGCTGGATCAAGACGATCGGCTTCGGCGCGCAGCACGTGGTCGCGATGTTCGGCGCGAC
>JAGQTL010000296.1 GCA_020439035.1 Leucobacter sp.
TTGACACTTAGAAGGGCGTCCAGGGCAGCCCAGGCGAACGCGCCGAAGTACCCACCGATGCCGCTGCCGAAGGGGCCGTCCTCGCCGATCGCCGTCATGGTGCCATCGGCGGCGGTGACGATGTTCGTGAAGAACACGTCGAAGGTGTGGCCCGGGTGAGCGGGATCGTCTCCGGCGAGGAAGACGAAGTTGCGGATGATCAGATAGACGCCGATCGCGACCGAGCCGATCATCTCGGCGATGAGCCCCACCATGGCCGCAACGCTCAGCGCCCTGGTGCCGAGGTAGTTGAGCACCGAGGCGACGGCCAGAACCCCGAGCGCCACCAGCACGGTGACGCCTGCGGTCGGTGCCGGGCGCGACTCGTCGTAGCCGCTGAACGCATCGATCAGGAACGGTGCGACGCTGTAGGCGACGGCCGCAATGGTGCCGACGAGCGCCACCACGTAGATCCAGCCGTTCATCCAGGCCCACTTGCGCCCCCAGAGACGGCGCGACCACGGGTAGACGCCACCGGCGACGGGGTAGTTCGAAACCACTTCACCGAAGACGAGCGCGACGAAGAACTGTCCGATGAGCGCGATCACGAGCGCCCACGCCATGGGCGGGCCGGCACTCATGAACGAGAACGCGAACATCGCGTAGACGCCCGCAATCGGCGAGAGGTACGTGAATCCGAGGGACACGTTGCCCCAGAATCCCATCTCGCGTTTGAAGGTGGTGTCGTAGCTGTAGCCGAGCGAGGCCAGATGCGCGGCGTCCTCGTCGTGTTCAACAGCCGTCTGCGACTGATTATCCATGGTGTCGGGTACTCCCTTGTACTCAGTGGCGGTCGAACGCGGGATTCGCGGTTCGACCAGGAATAACCTACACATAGATGTTTTATTTTGCAATACCCGCGAGACCCATCCGTCTTTCAGTCGCCATGCGCGAAATATATCTTCTAACGGTCAATCAATTCCACGGCGCGTCTCCGCGGCACCTCGGCGTCGTCCGACTTTCTCCCTCGTAGACTGAGACGTGACAGACGCTTCTTCCGCGCAGAAACGAGATCGAACGATGACGAACTGGCGCATGCCGATCGAAGGGCACCCGCAGGATCGAGTGTGGATGGCCTGGCCGACGTCCGGCTACAGCCTGGGCGAGACTGAGGCCGAGGTCGACGAGGCTCGCCGCACCTGGGCCGCGGTGGCGAACGCCGCGAGCGAGTTCCAGCCCGTGACCGTCGTCGTGAACCCCGGTAATGAGACCGTCGCCCGCCGCTACCTCGCCGGGTCCATCGACCTGCTCACCGCACCGCTGAACGATGCCTGGATGCGCGACATCGGGCCGAGCTTCGTGATCGGCGACGACGGCACGCTCGGCGCCGTGAACTTCGTGTTCAACGGCTGGGGCGACCAGGAATGGGCGCACTGGGACAAGGATCAGCACATCGGCAGATTCGTCGCCGAGGCCGCCGGCGCGGTGCGCATCGATAGCGAGCTCACGAACGAGGGCGGCGGCATTCAGGTCGACGGCACCGGCCGCGTCGTGCTGACGGAGACCGTGCAGCTCGATCCGGGCAGGAACCCGGGCTGGAGCAAGGCGGGCGTCGAAGAGGAACTCGCCCGCACGATCGGCGCCACGAGCGCGCTCTGGCTCCCCCGCGGGCTTGCGCGCGACCACGAGACCTTCGGTACCCGAGGCCACAGCGACATCCTCGCCGTCTTCCCGCACCCCGACGTGCTCCTCATGCACCGGCAGGATGCGGCGTCGCACCCGGATCACGCCATCGCTGCCGCCAACCGCGAGGCGGCGGAGCGCTGGATCTCCGATACCTCCGCGGGCATCGAGATCCTCGATCTGCCGGCACCCGAGGTCCTCCGCGACGACGAGGGCTTCGTCGACTACAGCTACATCAATCACCTCGTGATCAACGGCGCCGTGCTCGCGTGCGCGTTCGACGACCCGGCGGACGATCGCGCCGCGGGGATCCTTCGCGAGTTCTACCCGGGGCGCGAGGTGATCGGCATCGACGCCCGCCCGCTCTTCGCGCGCGGCGGCGGCATCCACTGCATCACGCAGCAGCAGCCCGCGGTCTGAGGCGCGATCGGCCGGCGCCGCGTGCGGTGGCAGAATGAGACCGAGAATCCCCTGGATCAGCGAGGAACACGAAGAATGACCGAAACCGCCCTCTCCCCCGAGCTCGAAGCCGTCGTCGCCGCGGCCGCCGCGGCCGCGCCGGCGTTCGCTGCCACCGCGCCCGAGGATCGCGCGCGCGCGATCGTTGCGATCGCCGACGCCCTCGAAGCCGCGAAGCCGCGGCTCGTGGAGATCGCGATGCGCGAGACGGGCCTCACCGAGGCACGCCTGAGCGGCGAGGTCACGCGCACCGCCGTGCAGCTCCGGCTCTTCGCCGATACGCTCGTCGACGGCGGCTACCTCGATGCCCGCATCGACCCGGCCGACCCCGATTTCGTGCTCGGACCGCGCCCGGATGTGCGCCGCACGCACATTCCGCTCGGCCCGGTGATCAACTTCTCGGCCTCGAACTTCCCGTTCGCCTTCTCGGTCCTCGGCGGCGACTCCGCCTCGATCCTGGCGGCCGGGTGCCCGCTCATCGTCAAGGCGCACTCGGGGCACCCCGAGCTCAGCGACGCGACGGCCGAGGTCGCACTCGAGGCGCTCCGCCGCACGAATATGCCGGAGGGCATTTTCCACGTGATCCACGGCCGCGACGCCGGCGTGGAGGTGCTGAAGGATCCGCGGATCAAGGCCGGCGCCTTCACCGGCTCGATCGGCATCGGTCGGCTCCTGGCCGACATCGCGGCGTCCCGCCCGGCACCGATCCCCTTCTTCGGCGAACTGGGCAGCGTGAACCCGGTCTTCATCACCGCAGATGCGATCGCCGAGCGGGCCGACGAGATCGCCTCGGGCTTCCTCACGAGCGTTTCCGGGTCCGCCGGGCAGCTCTGCACGAAGCCCGGCTTCGTCTTCATTCCGAGCGGGTCGGCGCTCCCCGCGGCGATCAGCGCGGCCGGAGCCGATCTGCCCGAGCATCGTCTGCTGGGGCCGCGCATCGCGCAGAGCTACGCCGAGCGCCGGGCTGCGATCCTTGGCTCCGAGGGGGTGCGGACGGTCATCCCCGGCGGCATCCGCTTCGACGACGAGGGGCAGGGCTGGGCCACGCCCACCGTGGTCGCGGTGCCGCTCGACGGCTTCCGCGCCGGCTACACGGCACTGGTCGAAGAGGCCTTCGGCCCCCTGTCGATCCTGGTCGAGACACCTGCCGGCACCGACCTCGCGGCGCTCATGCCCGAGTTCTACGAGGGCAATCTCACCGGCACGCTGCACCTCGGCGCGCTCGAGGGCACGGGAACCTCGGAGAATGTGGACGAGCTGCGTGCCCTGGTCACGGCCATCAGCCGACAGGTCGGACGCGTGCTGTTCAACGGCTGGTCGACCGGTGTGGCCGTCACGCCGGCGCAGCAGCACGGAGGCCCGTGGCCGGCGACGTCGAACGATTCGAGCACGTCCGTCGGCACCGCGGCGATCACGCGCTTCCTCCGCCCCGTCGCGTACCAGAACGCGCCTGCGGCCTTCCTGCCGGTCGAACTGCGCGACGACAACCCGCGCGGTGTGCGGCAGGCCGTGTCTCCCGCCGGGGAATCCGGCGGCTGGGGCGCGCGCTGGCGCTGATCGATCTACCCACCGAGGCGGGCTCGGGTACGCTGGTCGCATGAAGCATGTACTCCGTACCCTCGCCCTCGCCGCCGCGCTCACCGCG
>JAGQTL010000297.1 GCA_020439035.1 Leucobacter sp.
CCGGTCGCGTGCGGGGAAGAGGTGACGCTCGGCGGGGGCGCGTCGCTCAGCGGCGCGCGCGCTCGACCAGCGCCTCGAAGATGAGCGCCTGGTCGCGGAGATCGGCTCCCGGCTCTTCCGGATGCCACTGCACGCCGATCATCCAGCTCGCCGTCCGATGCTGGGTGCCCTCGACGATTCCGTCGTGCGCTCGCGCGGTGGCCCGGAGCTGATCACCCACCCGGTCGACCGCCTGGTGGTGCCCATTGCGCACCACCACCCGAGTGCGACCCAGGATGCGGGCGATCTCGGAATCGGGTTCGAGCAGAACCTCCTCGTCGATGAACAGCGGGTTGCCATCGCCCTTGTGCAGCTTCCAGTCCTCGATATCGGGGATCAGTGTGCCGCCGAAGGCCACGTTCATCAGCTGGGACCCACGGCAGATCGCGAGGGTCGGTACATCGCGCGAAGCGGCCGACTGGAACAGCGAAATGCAGTAGTCGTCGGCGCGCCGATCCACCCCGTAGAGATTCGCGGGCGGCGCTCCGGTGTATCCGTAGCAGGCCGGATCCACATCGGCGCCGCCGAGAAAGACGATCGCATCGGCCCCGTGGAAGACCTCGGCCTCCGGCGTAAGGCCCTCACCGGTCGTGTAGGCGACGAGACGGGGGCGGCCACCGGCCGCGCGCACCGCGTCGAAGGCGAGCCGAGTCGTCTCCTCCTGGATCCGCGCAGCCCCCGGACCCATGCCGGGAAACCCGAGCGACACGACCATCCGGATCAGCGGTCCGTGCGGATCCTCGCCGCGCGTCTCCAGAAACGGCGCAGGATCGATGAACGCCTCACTCAACTTCCAACTCCTTCCAAGAGAGAACCGGGCGATCGCAGCCGATCGCCCGGTTCTCGATGCACGTCGATCAGACGACCGTCTTGATCGGCCCGCTGGCGTCACCGGCGGGCGCATCACCGCGCAGATGCGCCTTCGTGATGAGCATGTACGCGAAACCGACCGCCAGCACGATGACCAGCACGATCAGCACGGCCCAATCGAGGAACGTGTTGTCGTTCACCGGCCACGGGAACGAGATATTCACGATGGCGAGCACACCCCAGATCAAGGCGATGATGTTGACCGGGTAGGCCCAGACGCCGAGCCTGAACTTGCCCGCAGCCTTCCAGCCCTTGATCCTGGCGCGGAGCGCTGCGAGCACGACCATCTGGAAACCGATGTAGATGCCGACCGTACCGAACGAGATCAGGGCGGTCAGGGCGTTCTCGGCGAACAGCGACAGCAGGATGAACAGCGCGGGGAACACCGCGGCGGTGATCACGGCGTTGCTCGGCACGCCACGAGTCGGCGTGTGATGCGCGAGCCACTTCGAGGCCGGGAGGAACCCGTCGCGACCCATCGAGAAGAGGAGTCGGCTCGCCGCAGCCTGCAGGCTCGTGACGCACGAGATGAAGGCGATGCACACGACGATCATGACGACTGGGAAGACCGGCCCGAAGGCATCGCTGATCGCGGCGCTGATCGGATTGGCCACGGTGCCGTCGGCGACCTTCGAATAGTCGGGCACGGCGAGCACCAGCGAGAACACCAGCAGGTTCGCGGTGAGACCGCCCACGTAGAGCGTCATACGCATCGACTTCGGCACGCGGCGGCTCGGATCCTTCACCTCTTCAGCGACGTCGCCGTTCGCCTCGAAGCCGTAGTAGGCGTACATACCGATAGTAAGAATAGAAGTGCCTGG
>JAGQTL010000298.1 GCA_020439035.1 Leucobacter sp.
TCCACGACGCATCCACGATGCTCGACAGGTTCGAGCGATCTACCAGCACGGGGGCATTGACGATGTGGTTCACCTTCACGCCGGCACCGGCAAGAATCTTCAGGCCGACCTGCACCGCGCCCTTCGCCATATCCACCGGAGGCGTCGCCGTGCCGTAGTAGATGTAGTCGGGGTTCTCGGCCGCGAAGGCCGCCATGCCCTGCGATGCACCGAGATCCTGGATCGGCGGAACCGGCTGACCCGACTGGATGAAGGCGTCGCGGATCGCCCAGCCCATCGTGCCGCCCTGGATCACCGCGTCGACACCGGTGGGGTTCGTCGACAGGTATTGAACCGTCACCTGCTGGGCGAGCGACGGCTGGAACATGCCCTCCACCGAGCCCACGATGTTGATGTCAGGACAGAGCTTCAGAGCCTCGTCACGGCCCATCTCGAAGAAGGCCGTGACCGGGATGCCGGGAACGCCGGTGACCTCGAGCACATCGCCCGATCCACCGATGCCGCCGAAGATCCCCGAAGCGCTCTCCATCGACTGGAGCACTGCGTTGTAGGTGAGGGACACGGCGTAGGGGCTGTCGATCGGCACCACGACCGACACGACGGGGATCCCGGCGGCATGCGCCTCTTCCACCAGGTCGAGGGCGGGCTCGGGAGCGATGGGGTTGAGGAAGATGATGTCGGGCTTCAGCGCGATCGCCTGGCTGAACTGCTGCAGCTGGCCGGGCACGTCGCCCGGATCGTTCGGAGCAGCGTTCAGCACGACGTCGACGCCGGCGTCTGCGAGTGCGGTGGCGAGAGTCTCCTGATAGGTGGCGATGAACGGCGCTGCCGGCGAGGTGCCGACGATCGCCGCGGTGAAGCCCTCGGTCTTCTCCGGCTTCCAGTCGGCCCACGCCGACTCCTGAAGTTCGTACGGGTAGCCGTTGTAGCCGTCCTGCACCCCGGTCGAGAACCCGTCGAGCAGGCCGGCGGGGTCGTTCGCTCCCAGAACCGGCACGGTGCCGCACTCGGCGGCGGCAGCGCTGCCGCCGTCAGCCCCCTTGTCGTCCGACGGCGCAGAGCTGCAGCTCGCGAGCGTCAGGGCGCCGACCGCGGCGAGCGCCACCATGGGTGCGAGGCGGCGGAAACCAAGAATGTCAGCCATGTTTGAGTTCTCCTTTTCACAACAAACATGCGCACCGTTGCGCATTTTTCAATACTAGACACATTCGATACGATACGTCTAGTATAAATTGTTACTGCTCAGCGAAGAGTGTCAGCAACGAGGAGACGCAATGTCCGAACACACCGACGGTCTGCGCCTGACCGAGGTCAGCAAGAGATTCGGCGCCACCCGTGCGCTCGTATCCGCAGAGCTGCGCCTCCCGGAAGGCGAGATCCACACCCTGCTCGGCGAGAACGGATCGGGAAAATCCACGCTCGTGAAGATCATCGGCGGAGTGCACAGGCCGGACGAAGGCGGCTTCACGCTCAACGGCGAGCCCCTCTCGTTCCGCTCCCCTCGGGATGCGGCCGCGAACGGCATCACAGTGGTGTTCCAGGAGGTACTCACAGCACCCAGCCAGAGCGTGCTGGAGAACATCTGGCTCGGCGCAGACGGGGTCTTCGCGCGTAGACTCTCGCGCCAGGAGCAGCGGCGCATCGCCGCCGAAGAGCTGGGAAGGCTCGTCGACGGCATCGATCTCGATACACCTGCCGGCCGTCTTTCGCTCTCAGAGCGTCAGGCCGTCTGCATTGCTCGCGCCCTCGTGCGCAAGCCCAGGATCCTGGTACTCGACGAGTCGACCGCAGCGCTCGACGTGCTCACCCGGGACCGCCTGTTCGCCGAGATGCGGCGACTCGCCGCCGAGGGCGTGAGCATCCTCTTCATCTCCCACCGTATGGACGAGGTGCAGGAGATCTCCGACCGGGTGAGCGTGCTGCGCTCCGGTCGCACCGTCTCCACCGTCGACCGGAACGGCATCACCGTCGCCGGGCTCGTCGCCGACATGACCGGCTCATCCGGCCACTACGAGCGATCCGGCCGCGCCCGCCCGCTCGGAAACCCCACCCTGCGCGCGGCCGGCGTGCGGCTCGCCGGGTCAGCATCCCCAATCGACTTCGAGATCCGCGCCGGCGAACTCGTCGGGCTCGCAGGCCTCGAGGGCCACGGTCAAGACGCGTTCCTCAGGCGGCTCTCCGGCCTGTCGGCCGGCGAGGGCACCGTCACCCGCATCCTGAGCCCCGATATCGACGTGACCTCCGGCAATGGCGCAAAACTGGGCGTGGCCTACCTGCCGCGCGAGCGCCGCGGGGAGTCGCTCTTCGAGCCGATGTCGATCCGCGAGAACTTCGCCCTCCCCACGATGCGGCAGGACAAATCGGGGCTCCTGCTCAGCGTCCGCAAGATGCGGCAGCGCTTCTCCGAGGTGGCGAAGGCGCTGAGCATCAGACTCGGCAGCCCCGAAGATCCGATCTCCAGCCTCTCGGGCGGCAGCCAGCAGAAGGTGATGCTCGCCCGCTGGCTCGCCACCGACCCGAAGGTGCTGCTGCTCAACGACCCGACCCGCGGCGTCGACATCATGACCAAGCGCGAGATCTACGCGACCCTCGAGAAGCTGTGCGCCGACGGCATGAGCGTCGTCATGCTCTCGAGCGAGGTCGACGAACTCGTCGAGCTCGTCGACCGGGTCCTCGTCTTCCGCGACCAGGAGGTCTTCGCCGAGATCCCGCGCGCGCGGCTCACCACCCAGGCCGTCGTGGCCGCCTACTTCGGCCAGGAAACGGAGATCCCCGCATGAGCACCGCACTCGCCTTCCTGCGTCGCCACGTCTGGGCGTTCGCAGCCGCGCTCTCCATCGTGCTGATCATCATCAACCTCGCGATCAGCCCCGCCTTCCTCTCCCCCGGCCGCCTCCCGACGACGCTGGCCACCCTCGCGCCATTCGTGCTGGTCGGCTTCGCCTCGACCCCCGCGATCCTCTCCGGCGGCATCGACGTCTCGGTCGGGCCGCTGGCCACGTTCATCAACTGCCTCTTCGTCGCCGTGCTCCTGCCGCACGGCCTCGGCGACTGGTACAGCGCCATCCCCATCCTGCTCATCACCTCCGCAGCCGTCGGTACCATCACCGGCCTGCTGGTCACGGTCGTGCGACTCCACCCCGTCGTGGCGTCCACCGGCATCCTGTTCGTGTTGATCGGCCTCTCGATCACCATCTCGAAGACGCCGGTCTCCGCGCCGACCAACTGGTCCAGCGGGCTCGCGAAGTCGATCGGCTGGCTGCCCGGCGCCGTCATCACCATCGGCGTCGTCGCGCTCGCCTGGTTCCTGCTCAGGCAGACCGCCTACGTGAGAAACCTGCTGGCCACCGGCGAGAGCGACATCTCCGCATACGGTTCGGGGGTGAACGTCACCGTCGTCCGCACCCTCGCCTACACTATCGGCGGCATATTCGCAGGGATTGGCGGCATCGCGCTGACCGCGCTGCTGCAATCGTCCCAGGCCTCGCTGGCCAACACCTACGCACTGCTCGGCCTCGCCGCCGCGGTGCTCGGCGGCACGGCGCTCGGTGGCGGCAAGGGCGGGCTGCTGGGTACGTTCTTCGGCGCCCTCGTGCTCTACCTGCTGCAGCAGCTGCTCACCGCAACGGGCGTGCCCTCCACTCTCGTGCAGTTCAGCTACGGGGCCGTGCTCATCTCAGGCGTGATCCTCGGCGCCACTCTCCTCAACCCCAGTCAGAGAAAGATCCGCTCATGACCGACACCTATCCCGACCTGACACGCTCTCTGACCACGCCCATGGCCCCGCCATCGCCGATGTTGCGCGCGAAGCGGCTGCTCGTAGAGACTCCGCTCATCCAGGTGATCATCCTCGCCGTCCTCATCATCGTGCTCGTCTCCCTCGTCCCGGCGTTCCTCGAGCGCCCGATCGCAGCCGTATCGGTGCTCACGCTGGCGACGCTGCTGGCACTAGCGGCCATGGGGCAGACGCTCGTGGTCATCATCGGCGGTCTCGACCTCGCCATCCCCGGCTACATCACCTTCGGCGCGATGATCGCGGGCAATGCCACCAGCCGCCTTGGATGGCCGGCGTGGCTGGCGTTCCTGGTCGTCATAGCGGTCTGCGGTGGCATCGGGGCGCTCGTCGGCTGGTTCTGCAACCGGTTCCGCACCGAGCCACTCGTGATGACTCTCGGTGTCGGTGTCGCCCTCACAGGAGGTGCGATGTTCCTGGCAGACGGCGACTACAGCGGCCAGCCGCCGCAGGAACTCCGGGCACTGGCCCAGCTCTCCGGCACGACCTTCGGCATCCCGATCCCTCCGGTCGTCTTCATCGTGCTGATCCTCGGCATCCTGCTCTGGCTCTTCCTCTCGAGGACCCCGGCGGGCCGCAAGATCTACGCGACCGGGGTCAACCCTCGCGCGGCCGGCCTCACCCGTGTTCGCACTCCCCTGATCTGGACGTCGGTCTTCGCCATCTCGGGTGTATTCGCCGGGATCGCCGGCATCTTCCTCACCGCCTTCGGCTCGGGCTGGTCGGCCTCGATCGGAGACCCCTACCTGTTCTCCGGCCTCGCCGCCGTGTTCGTCGGCGGCACCACTTTCGGTTCGATCCGCGGCGGCTTCACCCGAACCGCACTCGGCGCACTCATCCTGACCGTGCTCTCGACCATCATCATGAGCCAGGGCCTCAATGAGGCGCAGACGAGGATCGTCTACGGTGCGATCATCCTCGGGATGGTGGCGATCTACGGCCGCGAGCGCAGAGTGCGCGACAGGTTCTAACCGGGGTACCACTCCCACCGCTTCCCCGGACCGAGGGAAGCGCCGCCACTATCAAAGGAGATAGCACACATGTCGACAGTCGACGGCTTCCTCGAATCGATCAGCCCGCAGCAGCTCTTCGACGACCCCTACCCGATCTACCAGAAGCTCCGCAAGGACGCCCCGGTCGCCTTCATCCCGCAACTGGGCATCTACTGGATCACCCGCTACGACGACGTCGCCGAGGTGGTCGCGGCCAAGGATCCCTGGGGCACTTCCTACGCCAACCCCGAGCATCCTCTTCGCCGCACCCTCGGAGACCCTGTCATCACCATGGTCGGCGGGGAGTTGCACGACGATCTGCGAGTCGGCGTCGACAAGACGCTGCGGCCACGGCAGATCACCGAGGTGATCGAGCAGTCCATACGCCCGCTCGTCAAGGCCCGCGCACGGGAACTCGCCGCGAGAGGCGAGGCCGATCTCGTCACCGAGTACTTCGAGCCAATGAGCGTGGAGGCACTCCGCAACGTGTTGGGCCTCGACCCATACGTCAACGCCGACACGCTCGTGCGTTGGTTCAAGACCCTCGCGATGGGGGCGGGCAACTTCGTCAACGATCCCGCCGTGAACGCGCAGACGGAGGCGGTCGCCCAGGAGCTCGAGGGGATCGTGCTGCCGGTGCTCGACGATCTCTCGACCAGGCCCGAAGACGAGACGATGCTCTCTCACATGCTCTGGGCCGGACGGGAAGACGGGGTGCCCCGTGATGTGGACCACATCCTTTCCACCGTGAAGATCATCCTGCTCGGCGGCATGCAGGAGCCGGGGCACGCGGCATCTTCGTCGGCATATGGGCTCTTCACCTCCGGGCAATGGGGGCTCCTCCGGGAGGATCCGTCGAAGTGGACTCGAATGCGGTGCTCGAGGGACTCCGCTGGATTGCGCCGATCGGCACCGCGGGCCGCGCGCCCGTGCGAGACCTCGAGTTCCACGGAGTAACGATCCCGGCCGGCCACCACGTAGAGGCGATGCTGGGGTCGGCGAATCGCGACGAGACGAAGTACGTCGACTCCGAGTCGTTCGACATGGAGCGCAGCGAGAAGCAGCATCAGGCTTTCGGCGGCGGGCCGCACTTCTGTGCGGGGCACCTCTTCGGGCGCCAGGTGGAGAAGATCATGTTCGAAGAACTTCTCGACGCGACGAAGGACCTCACGCTCAAGCCGGGCGCCGACGTGCCCGTCACCGGATGGGTGTTCCG
>JAGQTL010000033.1 GCA_020439035.1 Leucobacter sp.
TGCATCTTCGGCTTGACGATGTACATCGACCCGGTGCGCGAGTTCGCGCCGCGTCCGGTCAGGTCGGGCAGGGATCCGAGCGCGGTCATGATCGCGTCGAGGATGCCCTCGAAGATCCACTCGCCGTCGCGGTCGAGCACCGCGTCGGTGCGCATGAGATGGCCGACGTTGCGTACGAACAGCACCGAGCGTCCGGGCAGGGTGAGCTCACCGCCGTCGGGTGTGCGGTAGGTGCGGTCGTCGGCGAGGCGCCGGGTGAAAGTGCGCCCGCCCTTGGTGACCTGCTCGGTGAGGGTGCCGTCCATGAGGGCGCGCCAGTTGCGGTAGCCGAGGGCCTTGTCGTCGGCATCCACCGCGGCGACGGAGTCCTCGAGGTCCATGATCGTGGTGATCGCGGACTCCATGAGCAGGTCTTGGATGCCGGCGGCATCCGTCTGCCCGATCCCGCCTGCGCGGTCGATCATGATCTCGACGTGCAGGCCGTGGTGGCGCAGCAGGATCGCCGTCGGGGCGGACGGGTCGCCCGCGAACCCGACGAAGGCGGCCGGGTCGGCGAGGCGGCGGATGCCGGATGCCGTCGCCACGGCCAGCCCCTCGTCGTCGACGGTGTAGCCGGTGGATGCCGCGTGGGAACCGTCGGTGAGCGGCGCGATGGTGTCGAGCAGCTCGCGACCGCGGCGGATGGCCTCGTCGCCGCGGGCCCGGTTGTAACCGTCGCCGGGGGCGAGGGCGCCGCTCTTGTCGATCGCATCGGTGCCGTACAGGGCGTCGTACAGCGAACCCCAGCGGGCGTTCGCGGCGTTGAGTGCGAAGCGGGCGTTCAGCAGCGGCACCACCAGCTGCGGAGCGGCCGTGCGCGCGATCTCGGGGTCGACCCCGCTCGTCGTGATCGTGAACGGCTCGGGTTCGGGGGCGAGATAGCCGATGTCACGGAGGAAACGGCGGTGCTCGGCCGGGTCGGGCAGGCCGGGGGAGGCGTGGTGGAACGCGTCGATGCGTTCCTGCAGTTCGTCGCGGCGGCGCAGCAGGGCGGCGCATCGCGGGCCGAGGTCGTGCACGATCGCGCTCACGCCCCGCCAGAAGGCCTCGACGTCGAGACCGGCGGCGAGCAGGGACTCCTCGGCGAAGGCGGCGATCGGCTCGGCGACCGTGAGGTCGTGCCGGGTAGCAGTGGCGACAGTGGCGGGGGTCATGTCGCCACTGTAAGAAAGAACTTCGCACTGCGGAGTCGCAATTCCGTATCGTGGAAGTCATGACGAACGCGACCGGAGACGTGCAGTCCGTCGCCCGCGCCTTCGACCTGCTCGAGGCGCTCGCCGCATCCGACGGCGAGGACACGCTCGCCGCGCTCGCCGACCGCTGCGGCCTCGCCGTGCCCACCGCGCACCGGCTGCTGGGCACCCTGCAGCGGCGCGGCTATGTGCGCCGGCTGGAGGACCGTCGGTATGCGCTGGGGGCGGGGCTGATCGGTCTGGGCCGGGTCGCCGTGCCACCGCTGGCGGATGCCGCGATGCCGGTGCTGCGCGAACTGGAGGATGCCTTCCACGAGACGGCGAATCTCGCGGTGCTCGACGGCGACCTCGTGCTGTACGTGGCGCAGGTGCCCTCACGCCAGCGGATGCGCATGTTCACCGAGGTCGGCCGGCGGGTGCTGCCCCACGCGTCGGGCGTGGGCAAGGCGATCCTCTCGACGCTCCCGGATGCGCGCGTGCGCGAGATCATCGCGAGCACCGGGCTGCCCCGATTTACCCCGACCACCATCACCGATGCCGACGCACTCCTGGCCGACCTGCGCGAGGCTCGGCGGCGCGGCTTCGCGGTCGACGACGGCGAGCGCGAGGTCGGCGTGCGCTGCATCGCGGTCCCCGTCCCCGGCTCGTCGCCGGCCGCGGCCATTTCGATCTCGGGGCCGAGCGCGCGCATCAACGACGAGCTCGCGGGCACCGTCACTCGCGCGCTGCAGGAGGCTGCGGCCCGGCTCGGCGACGCGGCGGCCGAGGGCGGATCGGCCAGGGCCTCAGCGCCCGTGGATCGGCCCGGTTGATCTGCCGCTCTGCACCAAATGCCCGGGTGATTTCGGTGCCGAGCACAACGCGGTGGCCAGCGCGACGGGCCAGAATGGGCAGACATGAGTACTTCCACGGGTGACACATCCGCGGCGCCGCAGCCTGCGCCGCAACCGGAGGAGCAGTCCGAGCAGCGGGCCAAAGAAAAATCGGCCTGGTGGCGCGCCGTACTCGGCGAGTATCCGACGGGCGTCACCGCGATCACCTCGATCGGCGCGGACGGCGAGCCCACCGGCATGGTGGTCGGAACGTTCACCGCCGTGTCGGAGCACCCGCCGCTTATCGGCTTCCTGCCGACCGCCGGATCGCGGACCTTCGCCGAGATCGAGCAGAACGGCACCTTCTGCGCGAACGTGCTCGGCTACGAGCACGAAGAGCTCTGTCGCAAGCTCGCGTCGCGCGCCGACGATCGCTTCGAGTCGTCGCGGTGGGAGCGCTCCGAACTCGGCAACCCGCGCCTCGTCGACGCGGTCGCGTGGTTCGAGGGCCGCATCGTGAGCACGACCGAAGCCGGGGACCACACGTTCGTGGTCGCCGAAGTGACCGGCCTCGGCGTGGGCAACGGCACGGCCGGCCTGCCGCTCCTGTTTCTGAAGGGCGGCTACGGATCCTTCAGCGTGCCGACGCTCAGCTTCGACATACCCGGCTTCAGCAACCAGTTGCGCGCCGCCGAGCACGTGCGCGGCCTCGTGCAGGAACTGGCCGACGAGACCGGAACGGAGTGCCTGCTCACCACGCGGGCCGAGGACTCGGTGCTCGTCATCGCCGTGGCGAACCTCATGCCGTCCAGGCCCCGCTACGGCATCGTCGGCATGAACTTCCCCTTCGCCGCGCCGCTCACGCCCGTGCACGCCGCGTGGAACACCGAGAAGAACCTGAAGCTCTGGCAGGAGAACTCCCGGCACCTGCTCGGGCACGTCGATCGCCCCCTGCTCGGGCGCCTGCTCGATACCGTGCGCGAGCACGGCTATGCGCTCACGGTCGGTGAGACCTCTGACCGGTTCGACGAGATCGCGAACGATCCGTCGACGTCGCGGACAGAGCTCACCGCAGTGTGGACCGCGATGAAGGAGAGCGTGGAGACGATGCTCGGACAGTGGTCGGAGGACGGGCTGACGGACGAGCGCGGCGAGCGCGCACCGGTGGCCTCGATCCAGTTCCCGGTGTTCGACGCCGAGGGGCATGCCCAGTTCGAGCTCGTCGTGTCGGGCTTCGACTCCTACGCCGACGCCGACGCGTACCGCGCGCTCATCGCGCGCGGGAAGGCGACCGCAAGCCGGATCACCGCCCTCATGGGCGGCGCAATCCCCGCCGACTATCCGGCCTGATCCACTCCCGGACTGATCGGATCGCTCCGATCGACCCCCGACCCGGCGCGCGCGGACGAACGGGCCGCCCGGATCCGCCGATCCGAACGGCCCGTGCCGTGCGCTGCGCCTACACGTGCGCCTGGTAGGTGTTCCACTCCCAATCGGTGATCGAGGTGGCGTAGTTGTGCGCCTCGCGCAGCTTCAGCGCCGCGTAGATCTCGACGAACTCGGTGCCGAAGCCGGTGGACAGCACCTCGTCGGCGCGCAGCGCGGCGACCGCCTCTTCGAGGGTGCGCGGTAGCTTCGCGCCGGTGTCGCTCGGCTCGAGCTTGCGAGTGAGGCCATCGCGGATGGCGTGGAGCATGGCGGCGAGCAGCAGGTGCGGGTTCGCGCTCGCGTCGCCGGCCCGGAGCTCGACCCGGGTCGCCTTGCCGCGCTCGGCGGGGATGCGGAGGTACGTGTAGCGGTTGTCCTCGCCCCACGTGGCGGTGTCGGGCGAGAGCCCCTCGCCGTGCAGGCGCTTGTAGGAGTTGACCGTGGGCGAGGTGAAGACCGTGAGCGCCGCGGCGTGGGCCTGGAGGCCGCCGATGGCGTGACGCAGCGCGTCGTTCACGCCGCCGTCCTCGGCGTCGAACACGTTGCGGTCGCCGTCCCACAGCGAGACGTGGAAGTGGAGGCTGCTGCCCTCTTCGCCCTGGATGGGCTTCGCCATGAAGTTCGCCGCGTACCCCTCGATCGTCGCGAGCTCCTTGAGTGCGGTCTTGAGGAGGAAGGCATCGTCGGCGGCCTCGAGCGTGGGGGCGTGGTGCAGGTTCACCTCGAACTGGCCGGGGGAGAACTCCCGGTTGAGCACGGTGACGTTAATGCCGAAGTCGATGAGCTGGCGGTGGATGCGGCCGAGCACGCCCTTGGGGTCGGTGATGCGGTCCATCGTGTATGAGACCCCGTCGAGGCTGTAGGGGGTGTGCGTGGCGCGCCCCGCGGCATCGCGCTCGAAGAGGTAGAACTCGGGCTCGCCCGCGGCGATGCCGGTGAGGCCGTGCTCCTGCTCCATCTGCTCGAGCGCGCGCTCGAGCTGGCCGCGGGCGCAGAGCGCCGAGGGCTTGCCGTGCTCCTGCAGCGTAGCCATGATCCACACCGAGTCGGGCTCCCACGGCGGGATGATGGCCGACGCGGGGTCGGCCTGTGCGTGCAGGTCGGGGTGGCCGGCGAGCTGCGGGAACTCGGTTTCGTCGACCGGCACGCCGAACAGATCCTCGGCCACGCTCATCTTCGAGTAGGCGACACCGCCGAGCACCGAATCGATGCCCGAGACCGGGTACTGCTTGCCGCGCTGGCGGCCGAAGAGATCGGGGTGGATGACGCGGATCACCTTGATGCCCTGCGCGAGGAGGCCTTCGAGGCGCTCGCGTGCGGCGGCGGGATCGGGGGTGGCGGCTGAGGTCATGGCTTCGTCCTTGTTCTGGGTGGGAGTCGGGCTGATCCGGAGATGTGCGTACCGGGGCTCGCTCCGTGAGGCTTGTCAGTTGGGGCGATGTTGATTACACTACTATAAGTGTTTGCTAAAAGAAACACTTTGCGCAAACACCACGGCAGCCGCCGTCGGCCGGAAGCGGCCGGAAGGAACGACCGGGAGCGGCAGTGCGCGCCCCGTGAAAACCCGAAGGATAGACGCCCATGATCAAGCTCTACGACATCGACCATGTGAAGTTCGGAGTCCACGATCTCGACGCCTCGCAGCACGCGTGGGAGGTCGAGTTCGGCCTGCATGCGACGGAGAAGAACCCGAACGAGGTGAAGCTCGCGGTCAACTACGAACCCCACTCGATCATCATCGAGAAGTCGAACGACCACGGCATCCAGTACACGGCCTACAACCTCCACCCCGACTTCTCGCTCGACGATGCCGAGAAGCATCTGAAGGAGATGGGTGTGGACTACACCCGCACGGACGACGCGGTCGACTTCGTCGATCCCGAAGGCCACGGTGTCGCCTTCGTGCCGTACCGCGCGCGCACCGGCCAGGATGTCTACCCCATCGCCTCGCGCCACACGAGCACCATCCGCCCCGGCGGCTACCGCAAACTCGGCCACGTCAACTACCTCGTGAAAGACGTCGACAAGATGGTCGACTTCTACGTCAATGTGGTGGGCCAGCAGCTGGCGGATCGCCTCGGCGCCAACGCCGGCGCGTTCATGCGCGTGGGCGCCGATCACCACGTCAACGCGTTCGTGAACACCGGCCAGTCGCACCTGCACCACGTGGCCTTCGATCTGGGCGACTGGGGCATGATCCCCAAGACCTTCGATCACCTCGCTCAGCACGGTCGCGTGTTCCCGTGGGGCCCCGTGCGCCACGGCATCGGCGGCAACCTGGCCGGCTACGTCCGCACACCCGAGTTCGACTGCTTCGTCGAGCTCTACGTCGACATGGAGCAGCTCGACGATCTGCACGTGCCGCGCGAATTCCCCGACGACCGCCACTCCTCCAGCGTGTGGGGCATGCTGCCGCCGCGCTCGTACTTCCGCTTCGACGAGGAGTCGATCGCCGCGGAGCGCGAGAGCCTGCGCAGCATCTACGAGTAAGCCGACCGGTCGGCTGATGTCTGCTTCGGCAGCGCGACGCTCGGGTGGGGCCGCAGGCGCCCCGCCCGAGCGCGCACCCGGGCCCGATAGTCGCCTGCGTCATTTGGTCTCGGCCGCGCGCAGCGGGGGGCTCGCCCACATCCTCGGCTCGTTGCGCAGCGCGCTCTCGGCAGAGGTCGCGTTCTTCGACCTGACGGGGAACGTGCTTTCGTCGGCGCCCGCGCGCACACTGTGGGACTTCGAGCGCGTACTCGCCGTGCACCGCTCGGCCGACGCATCCGCTCCGCTGACGGTGCTCCCGGTCGATATCGACGGCGACACCGTCGGCCTCCTCGCGGCCCGGGCGACGGACGATCCGCAGCAGCTCCTGCCGGTGGCGATCGATCTGCTCGCGCTCGAGATCTCGAAGCTCCGCGCCAAGCAGTCGGGGCAGGCGCAACTGCTCGCGACGCTGCTCGAAGACATCTTCACCAAGCGGGTCTCCGATGCCGACGCGGCCGCGCGCCTCGCGCCGTTCGGCATCGACGGCGCGGCGCGCCATCGCGTGCTCGTCGGCTGGGATCCCACGGCCGGGCCGGGCCGCAGGCAGCTGTCGTGGGGCAGCATCGACGCGCTCGTGCAGGATCGCCCCGATCCGCTCATGCGCGCGAGGATCGGCGATCAGATCGTCATGGTCGTGCCCGACGACGCCATGGTGCAGCGCATCGCCGAGACCCTGCATGCGCACCTGCTGGGCGCCGGCCGGGGCGGGGATCCCTCCTCGGTGCGCGTGGGGGTCGGACTCGCCCACGCCGGCACCGCGGGCCTGCGCGCCAGCTACCACGAGGCGCTCACCGCCGTGCACGAGGGCGGCGGCGTGCGCAGCCCGAAGCGCGTCGACCTCGCGGGCCTGTTCGTGATGACGAACACGGCCGACTCGCTGCGCGACCTCGCGAAGTCGATCCTCGGTCCGCTCATCGACTACGACCGGGTCCACAACAGCGACCTGCTGCGCACGCTCCAGGTGTTCCTTCGCAACAACCGCAGCATCCAGGCGACGACGGAAGCCCTGTACGTGCACCGGAACACGCTGCGATATCGCCGCGGGCAGATCGAACAGTTGCTCGACATGGACCTCGACGACAGCGCGCACATCGCGAACCTCTGGCTGGCATTCGCTATTCTCGACGACGCGAACATACGGGACGGAGAGTGATGAGCCACGCATCGAACGCCTACCGCTGGGAGTCGAGGGCCGAACTGGCGACCGCGTTGCCCGAGGAGGCGGCGATCTACTACGAATGGCTGCTCGGCCTACCCGCGGGTTCACGCCCCGGCGAGGCGCTGCGCAGGATCGGGGTCGCCGGCGTGCGCGCGCCGGAGGGCGGTGCGAGCGGGTGGATCCCCGTCTTCTACGTCGACGATCTCGACGCGGCGGTGGGGCGTCTCGCGCCCGGCTCCTGGCGAACCGCGCTGTCGGATGAGCCCGGCAGCGTCTACGTCGTCGACGACCAGGGGAGCACCGTGCGCCTGCGCACGCGCAAGGTGGGCGAGGCCCCCGGCCCCGCCAACAGTCTGCTCAACTTCGACTGCTCGGCGCTCGATGTGCCGGCCGCCGTGCGCTTCTACTCCGGGCTGCTCGGCCTCCAGGTCGCCGAGGTGGCCGAGGACGCCTACGACATGCGCTTCCTGCTCGATTCGGGCGACATCGTCGCCGGCGTCTTCCAGCTGAGCGGCATCGAGCGCTTCGAGGGGCGGTCGATATGGATCACGTACTTCGAGGTCGCTTCGGTCGAGGAGTCGGTCACCCGCGCCGTGCAATCGGGGTCGCGCGTGCGCATCCCGCCCGTGGATTCGCCGGTCAACCGATACGCGGTGCTCGACGACCCCTGGGGCAATCTCTACGGCTTCAGCCACGTCTTCGCTGTGCGCGGCGCACAGGTCACGGGGGGCAGCTTCGTCCCGGTGGGCATGGACACATGAATCCGAGCGTTGGCAGACTGACCGGAATGTACCGGACCATCCGGTGCCGCTTCGCGGTGCTCCGAGCACCGCGATCCTCGATGGAACGCGCCGCTCCCGCGGCGGGGGGAAGCAGCGGGGCGACGGCCTCGTGCAAAGGAGAACGATCATGACCGAAACCGTGCGCGATTATCCCGTCGGCGCTTCCGTCTGGCAGGAGCTGCGCGTGCGCGGGGCTGAGGGCCTCGCCGAGTTCTACCGCGCGACGCTCGGCCTGAAGCTCGAGCTCGACGGCGACCGGGGCTACCTGGTGACCGAGAGCGGCTACCGGGTCGGCGGCGTCGTCGTCGACGCCGAGCTGCCGGAGGCCGAGATCGGCTGGCACGTGTTCCTCGGCGCCGACGATCTCGACGCCGCGGTGGCGCGCGCGACGGCTGCCGGCGCGACGGTGCTCCGCCGCGACGAGCCGCTGCTGATCGATGCGCCGTCGGTCTGGCTGCTCGACCCGTTCGGCGCCCCGTTCGGGCTCGCGGTGCCGGCCCCCGGCGCGGCCGTGCCCGGTTCGACCGAGCTCGGCAAGCTGGTCCTCGTCGATCCGACCAACCACGACATCGACGCGCAGGTCGAGTTCCAGCAGGCGCTGTTCCCGAGCAACGTGCACGATCCCGTCGACCCGCACGATGTCTGCTTCTTCCGCAACGAGGACGGCCTCGCGCTGCGCGGCTCCTACGCCGTTGAGGAAGCGGCCCGCGCCGTGCTGCCGCCGCACTGGCTCGCCTGGTTCTCGGTCGCGGATCAGGCCGCCGCGGTCGACGCCGCGGCTGCCGCCGGCGGCACGGTGAACGTGCGCGACGTGGTCTCGCGCTTCGGCACCTGGGGCGTTGTCGTCGACCCCTCCGGCGGCGTGTTCAAGACGTTGCAGGTCACCGAGTCGGGAATCTGAGCCACCCACCTACTTCACTATCCAAATTCCAGTGAGAAGACCGTGATGTCGCCGCGATCGGCCGGGCAGCACCCTGGCCGGCCGAACGCGGCGGCGAACCGGCACCAGATTCACTCTCGTATGATCGCGCACAAATGTGTACGATTGTACGCGAGCTTCCGCGAACCGCGGGGGATCGAGTGTCGAGCGGATCGACTCGCGCAATGATGCACGGAAGGGCATATCAATGGCAGATACAAGTAACGTGCTGACGGAGTCGGCACCCGGAGCGCCGGGTTCGGGCAGGCTCCGCGGCAACCTCGGACCGCTCGCGATCGTCTTCATGGTGGTCGCCGCGGCGGCGCCCCTGACGATCCTCGTCTCGTCGCCGACGAACATGATCAATGGCAACGGCGCCGGCCTCCCGGTGATCTACTTCATCGTGCCGCTGCTGCTGCTGCTCTTCGCGCCGGGCTTCGCCGCGATGACGCGCTACGTGCCGAAGGCCGGCGCGTTCTACTCCTACGTCACGGCGGGCCTCGGCCGGAAGACGGGCGTCGGCGCCGGCTTCATCGCGATGACGGGCTACCTCGTGTTCCAGAGCTTCGTGTTCACGCTCATGGGCATGACGTTCAACGAGACCCTCGTCGGCCTCTTCGGCGACAACGCGTTCCAGATGCCCTGGTGGGTCTGGACGATCATCATGATCGTCGTCGTCGCCGCACTCGGCATCTCGAACATCGACGTCAACGCCAAGGTGCTCTCCGTCGTGCTCGTCACCGAGGTGCTGCTCGTCATCATCATGAACATCGCGATCCTCGTCCAGGGCGGTACGCCCGAGGAGGGCGTCTCGTTCACCCGCCAGTTCGAGCCCGACGTCCTCTTCTCGGGATCGGTGCCGATCGCGCTGCTTTTCGGCTTCAGCATCGGCCTCGGCTTCGAGGCGACCGCGATCTTCCGCGACGAGGCCCGCGACCCCGAGAAGACCATCCCGCGGGCGATCTACATCGCGATCCTCTCGGCCGCCGTGTTCTACTTCTTCGCGCTCTGGGGCTTCATCCAGGGCTGGGGCACCGACGGCGTGATGGAGCTGCTCACGACCGATGAGACCGCGCAGTTCTGGATCGTCTACGCGACCGCTCAGCAGTACGTCGGCACGATCTTCATGCAGATCATGCAGGTCGTCGCGCTCACGTCGATGTTCGCCTGCGTGCTCGCCTACCACAACATCGCGGCTCGCTACCTGCACTCGATGGGGCACTCGGTGCTGCCCGAGAAGCTCAGCTTCATCCACCCGAAGAGCGGCGCGCCCTATGTCGCCTCGCTCACCGTGTCGGTGATCGCGCTCGTCGTGATCCTGCTGTGGCTCGCCTCGGGCATCGATCCCTACGTGTTCTTCGGCTGGGAGATCGCGCTCGGATCGCTCGCGCTCATGATGGTCTTCGTGCTCACGAGCATCGCGATCTTCGTCTACTTCCGGAAGAACCCCGACAAGCGAAAGAACGTGTGGGTGTCGACCATCTCGCCGCTCCTCGCGTTCCTCGTGTTCGGCGGCATCATGGTCAACGCGATGGTGAACTTCTCCGCGCTGTCCGGCGCGGTGGACAACCCCGTGCTGAACACGGTGCTGATGATCCTCCCGGTCGTGTTCTTCGTGATCGGCGTGATCGCCGCGACGATCGCGCAGAAGCGCAGCCCCGAGCGCTACGAGGGGCTGATCCACCACGAGTAGGCCAATGCCTCGAACGCCGATGGGGTCGACCGTGTTCATGCGGTCGGCCCCATCGCCGTTTCCGGCTGTGCCGGGCCCCAGGCCCAGTCGCGGTTCTTGTGCGATCGTCCAGTGCACGCGGCGGTGCGAGGCCGCAGAGTAGAGGTGGAGCGGTGACCGTCTCGTTCCGCGATGCGAGGAGTGGGCAGATTCTCGGTTCGATGCGCAGCGTCGGCCGCCGCGAAGCGGCGGTCTGGGGCGAACGGTGGGCGCGGCTCGTCGGCGGCCTCGTGCTGTTCGGCATCGCGATCGGCCTCCTCGCACGCGCGCAGGTGGGGGTGCCGCCATGGGATGTGCTCGCGCAGGGTGTGGCGTTCGCCTTCGGCCTGACGTTCGGCGCATCGACCATGATCCTCAGCGGCGTCGTTCTGGTGCTGTGGATCCCACTGCGGCAGAAGATCGGCGTGGGAACGTTCGTCAACGTCCTGGTCACGGGCCCCGTGGTCGATCTGACCATGCTGGTCGTGCCGGGCGGCGGCTCACTGCCTTGGCGCCTCGCGCTCTTCGCGGCCGGCGTGCTCGCCCTCGGCATCGGCACCGGCATCTACCTGAGCGCCGCGCTCGCCCCCGGCCCCCGTGACGGGCTGATGACCGGGCTGCACGCGCTCACGGGCTGGAACATCGGTCTGGTGCGCACGGGCATCGAGCTCGGCGTGCTGGTCGTGGGCTCGCTCCTCGGCGGCAACCTCGGCTGGGGCACGCTCGCCTTCGCTCTGCTCATCGGCCCGGTCTGCGCCGTCACGATCCCGTTGTTCGCCCGTGAGTGGCGCCCGGCTGCCGACGACAGCGGCACCGGCGCACCTGCGGGCGAGGAAGAGAACACCGTCGAAGAAGAAAGGAAAGCGCATGAGTGCATCGACAGTTGATTGGTTCCCGATTCCCGGCAAGGAGGACCTGAACCTTCCCCTCTCGCAGGGCGCCGCCTATGGCGACCTCGTGATCATGACGCAGGTGCCGCAGCAGGAGGACGGGACGATGAACTTCGGCTCGGCCGAGGAGCAGGCGCGGCAGACGCTCAACAACTTCAAGACCGAGCTCGAGAAGATCGGCAGCGGCCTGGATCGCGTGCTGAGCATCACGATCTACCTCACCGACCTCGCCGACTTCCCCGCCGTCACGAAGGTGTGGGGCGAGTTCTACACGGGCCGCGGCCCCGGCCGCACCACGGTGGGCGTCAACGACCTCACGCCGTCGGGCCTGCGCGTCGAGATGACCGCGTTCGCGGTGCGCGGCGCCTGACCCGCGGGAACGATCGCACCGGAGCGGGGCGGCAGCCGAACGGGCCGCCGCCCCGTTTCGCGTGTGCACAACGCCCAGCGATGCCCGGCCGTCTCGTGTCCGAACACGAATCCCGCGCGTGCGACCCGATCGCGGCCCCGGGCGCCTTGAGATATCCGCGGGTACCCGATTAGCTGGTCGGCAGGAGCGAGGAGGCTCGCGGGGCGGGCCACGACATACGCAGGGTCCGCGCTCGTGACGAGGAGTGAGGAGTGCACCCATGAAGGTTGCTATTTACGGCGTCGGTGAAATGGGCTCGGGCGTCGCGAAGCTCCTGCAGCAGCGCGGGATCGAGATTGTCGCCGCAATTGCTCGGAGCCCCGAGAAGGTCGGCCGGGATCTCGCCGATGTTGCCGGGCTCGATGCGGCGACCGGTGTCATCGTGTCGTCGGATGCGGAGGGCGAGTTCGCGCGCACGAAGCCCGACATCGTGGTGCTGACCTCCAACAGCTACCTCGCCGATCATGAGCCGTTCCTCGCGACCGCGGTGCGCTCCGGGGCGAACGCGATCACGATCGCCGAGGAGGCCTCGCACCCGTGGCGCACCTCGCCGGATGCGACGCAGCGGCTCGACGCGCTTGCCCGCGAGCACGGCGTGAGCATCTACGGCGGCGGTCACGAGGACGCCTTCTGGATCGGCCTGGGCGCCCAGCTCATCGGCGTCTCGCATCGGGTCGATGCGATCCGCTGGGAGTCCCGCTGGAACCCCGACACCTGCGGCCCCGAGATCCTCTCATCGCTCGGCGTCGGCGAGCGGCCGGAGCAGCAGACGGTCACGGTTGAGTGGCAGCCGAACATGCCCCGGCCCCCGTTCGCCCTGCCGGCGCTCGACGGCCTGGCCCACCGGCTCGGGCTCCCCGACGCGCCGCGCCTCGTCACGACGGAGTTCGTGCTGGCCGAAAAGCCTGTGTGGAGCTGGGCCCTCGACCGCAACATCGAGGCCGGCGAGATCCTCGGGCTGCGGGACACCGTCGTGCGCGAGCCGCAGGCCGTGGGGGAGCCGCTGCTGCAGTTCACCGTCTCGGGCGTGCTGAGGCCCGGGGTGCACGACAGCGGCGAATCCTGGACCGTCGAGGGCGTGCCGAACCTTGCGATGGAGACAAGTTTCTCCGGCGGCACCTACCAGGTCACCGGCCAGGTGGTGAACCGCCTGCAAGACGTGATCGACGCCGCCCCCGGCTGGGTCACGCACGCGGAGATGCCCGCCATCGCCTACCGGGGCTGACGATCCGGGGCGCCGCGTCCCGGCCCGACCCCGACGCCTCCCCGACGGCTCCCGGACGCCACCCCGACGGCTCCCGGACCAAAAAAGGACACAAACTCCGCTTTAGAGGGGCTCTTCAGCGGACTCAGTGTCCTTTTTCGGGTGTGCGAGCTGGGATGGGGTGGTTCCGGGGCCCGTGGGCCGGGGGGTCGACGGCTGGGGTGCACGCGGGTGCCGGGGCGAGCCCGGGGCCGCGCGAGCCCCCGACGCCTACTCGAAGACGACGGTGCGCGCCCCCGTGAGCATCACGCGGTCCTCGGCATGCAGCCGAACCGCTCGCGTGAGCACGCGGCGCTCGACATCGCGGCCCATGTTCACGAGGTCATCCTCGAGGTGTCGGTGCGAGATGCGTACCACATCCTGCTCGATGATGGGCCCCTCGTCGAGGTCGCTGGTGACGTAGTGCGCCGTGGCGCCGATGAGCTTCACCCCGCGTGCATAGGCCTGGTGGTAGGGCTTCGCACCCTTGAACCCCGGGAGGAACGAGTGGTGGATGTTGATGATGCGCCCCGGATAGTGCGAGCAGAACTCGTCGCTCAGGATCTGCATGTAACGCGCCAGCACGATGAAGTCGGTGCCGGTCTCGGCCACGAGCTCGCGGAGCTTCGTCTCCTGCTCCGTCTTCGTCTCGGGCGTGATCGGCAGCAGGTGGAAGGGGATGCCGTGCGGCTCGACGAGCGGCTTCAGTGACTCGTGGTTCGAGACGACCGCAACGATGTCGATGGGGAGGTCGCCCGCCTGCCAGTGGTAGAGCAGGTCCCAGAGGCAGTGATCCGCCCGGCTCACCATGAGGATGACGCGACGGAGCTTGCTCTTGCGGCGCAGCGAGAGGATCGGGTCGAATCGCGCGAGCGCCTCGCGCAGCGCGGCATCGAAGCGGATCTCCTCGCCGGCCGGCACGTCGACCTCCATGCGGAGCGTGAACGTCTGGCTGCGCTCGTGGGCGTACTGCGCGCTCTCCGTGATGTTCGCGCCGTGCGCGTAGATCGTCTGCGACACGGCGGCGACGATGCCGGGCTCGTCGGAGCACCGGAGCGTGAGCACGTGGCTGATCATCTCGGCCGTTTCCTGCGCCGCGCTCACGAGCGGACCTTCAGGCGCTGCGGGTCATATACGGGCGTCGCGACGACGTGCGCCGCGCGGTCGCCGCCTTCGGCGCGCACCGTGAGGGCCGTGTCCTTCGCCGCGTGGCCCTTTGCCACCCGGGCGAGGGCCAGCGTGGCTCCGCCGAGTTCGGGCGAGGGCACGGCCATGGTGACGTACCCGACCTCGACGTCGCCGTCGAACACCGGCGACTCTTCGAGCCCGTCGGGGTCGCCCTCGATCACGAGCGAGGCGATCGTGCGGCGCGCCTGCTCCTTCAGCGCGACGAGCGCATCGCGGCCGTGGAAGTGGGCCTTCTCGAGGTCGACCGACCAGCCCATGCGGCACTCGAACGGCGTCGTGTCCTCGTCGTACTCGAGGCCGCCCATGACCATGCCGGCCTCGGTGCGCACCATCATGAGCGCGCCGCCGCCGCAACCGATCGCGCCGAACTCGGCCCCCGCCGCGGCGACCTTGTCCCACAGCTCGAGCGCGCGCTCGATGGGCACCATGACCTCGTAGCCGAGCTCGGCGGTGAAGCCCATGCGGTTGATGTGCGCCGGGATGCCGTCGAGGTCGATGCCGGTCTGGAACGTGTAGTAGGGGAACGCCTCGTTGCTCAGGTCGGTGCTCGTGAGCTTCTGCAGGGTCTCGCGGCTCTTCGGGCCCTGGACCGAGAGCGTGGCGATCGTGTCGCGCAGCTCGGTGAGGGTGGTCTCGGGCGTGAGGTAGGCGCGGATCACCTTCTCGACGTCCCAGTTGCCGCCGGTGAGGCGCACGTGGTCGTCGCCGTAGATCAGCACCGTGCAGTCGTCCATCATGTAGCCGTCCTCGGTCACGACGACGCCGTAGCCGATGCTGCCCGGCGCGAGCTTCGTCACGTCGCGGCTGAAGACCTGGTTGAGCACATCGATGGCGCCCGGGCCGCTGATCTCCCACTTGGGGAGCATGGAGAAATCGATCATGCCGACGCCGGTGCGGAAGGCGTGGTATTCCGCGTCGGTGCCGGTGATGCGCTCGGGCGTGGCCTGGCCGGCGACGTCGATCCACTCCTCCTCGGTGAGATCGGCCGGCACGCGAGCGGTGAACGGGCTGGGCTTCAGATGGCTGGGTACAGGCATGGGCTACTGCTCCTCGAAGAGTGGGATGTCGGCGGCACCGCGATCGGGTCGTGCGCACACCGGTATCGAAGGGACACGTGTACTGCCTTCGAGTATTCCACCTCGTCTCTGTGCGCCGAGCACAAAGAATGCGCCGCCGCCGGTTCGTGCCGACTGGGATGCGGCGTTCGCCCCTGCCGGCCCGCAGAGTTACGTATAGTGATCAATTGTCGTCTTAGAGTCGCACGAACGCGTGCGGCGCTCCCTCACGGATCGAGGAACCATGGCGCCCGCCATTCGCCGCGCACCGCGCGTCACACCGCTGCTCGTCGCGGTGCTCGGCCTGCTCTCGATGAGCGGATCGTTCGCGATGGACACCTACCTGCCGGCGCTGCCGGACGTGGCCCGCGACCTCTCGACATCGCCGGCGCTCGTGCAGGTGACACTCACGTCGTTCTTCGTCGGCCAGGCGCTCGGGCAGCTCGCGATCGGCCCGATGTCGGATCGCTGGGGCCGCTGGTGGCCGCTCCTGATCGGCAGCGCGCTGTTCGTCGCCGCCAGTGCCGGGGCGGCGCTGGCCGACGACATCTGGGTGCTCATCGCGTTGCGCTTCGTGCAGGGCGTCGGAGCGGCGGCCGGCCCCGTGGTCGGCCGAGCCGTCGTCGCCGACCTCACGACCGGCGCGCGTGCGGCGCGTCTCTTCGGCATCCTGCTGATGCTCTTCAGCATCGCCCCGGTCGTCTCGCCGATCATCGGCGGCCCGCTCGCCGAGTGGGGCGGCTGGCGCGCGACCATGTGGGGGATCACCGTGGTCAGCTTCATCGCGTTCGTGACCGTCTTCATCGTGCCCGAGAGCCTGCCGCGGGAGCAGCGACGGGTCGTGCACGCCCGCACGATCGGGCGGGACTTCCTCGACCTGGTCCGCCACCGCGCGTTCTTCCTGGCCGCGCTGCTGCTCACCGCGAGCTTCGGCGTGATCACGGCGTGGCTCGCGGCCTCCTCGTTCGTGCTGCAGAACCACTTCGCGCTCTCGCCCCTGCAGTACTCGCTCGCCTTCGCGGCGATCTTCGTCGGCTTCCTGCTCGCGGGGCTGCTCAACACGGCGCTTCTGCGCCGTTTCCGGCCCGAGCAGATCCTGCACGCGTCGGTCAACGCGCTCATCGTCTCGACCCTGATCCTGCTCGGCTTCCTCATCGTCGGCTACCTACCGCTCTGGCTCCTGCTCGTGCTCGTCACCGTCAGCTGCAGCGCCGTCGCGCCACTCGCGGCGAACGCGATCGCGGTCGGCATCAGCCTCGTCGAGCCGAACCGAGCGGGCACGGCCTCGGCCCTGATGGGCGCGATGGAGACGCTGATCCCCGCGGTGCTCATCCCGATCATCGGCATGTTCGACGCCTCGCCGACGCCGCTCGTGATCGCCTTCGTGCTGAGCGCCGCGGTCTGTCTCGCGCTCGATCTGATGCTCCGACGCGCCCTGCAGAAATAGCCGCACTCCGGGTTGTGCGCGCTGCACCGATCCGTCGTGCGGATCGGTCGTTTCAGTACAACGCCTCGCTGTTACAGTGAACGAAACTGCAACGCGAAGACGGGGTGCATGCATGAGCGAACGGCTCTTCTCGGTGGATTCCACGGCGGATGTCGTCTATCGAGAGGTCGGCGGGATCGTTCTGCATCTCGATCTCCATCGGCCCGTGACCGACGCCGATGTGCCGGTCGTCGCCTGGTTCCACGGCGGGGCCTGGATGGTCGGCGAGCGCACGGATCAGCTCGCGAGCCGGATCCTCCCGCTCGTGCGCCGCGGCATTGCGGTCGCGGCCGTGCAGTACCGGTTGACCGGGCAGGCGCCGTTCCCCGCGCAACTGCTCGACGCGCGCGCCGCCATCGACTGGTTGCGTGAGCACGGCGGCGAGTACGGGCTGGCGACCGAGCGGATCGGCGCCTGGGGCTCGTCGGCCGGCGGGCATCTCGCCGCGCTGCTCGGACTCGAGTCGCCGCTGGACGCGGCGGGCGAGCCGGCTGCCGAGCCCGTGCCGCCGCTCGCGGCAGCCGTTGCCGCTTGGAACGCGCCGTTCGACCTCGATGCCGCGTTCGCGCGCAGCTGGCTCGAGGAGTTGGAGGATCCGATCGCGCAGTCCGCCGAGCGCGCCCTGGTCGGGGCGCCGACGTTCGACCCGAGCGACCCGCGGCACCGAGCGGCCAGCCCGCGCCTGCTCGTCTCGCCGGCTGCCGCGCCTATGCAGTTCGTCACCGGCGACGTCGACCGGATCGTGAGCCCGACGGAGTCGTTCCGCATGCACGACGCCCTGCGCCTGGCGCGGGTGGAATCCTCCGTGCTGCTCGTCGGCGGCGCCGGGCACGAGGGCGCCGCGCTCGACGCCGATCCGAATATCGCCATGCTCGCGGCATTCTTCCGCCGCCACCTGCTTCCGCCGCCCGACGCCGGGTCGCAGTACGACAACACGAAGGAGTCCGATCGATGAGCGATACCGAGTTCTTCGTCCTGTTCGACGGCGCGTATCCGCGGGTGCCGCACGCGTCGGCCCGCAAGTCGAACTTCGTCGACCTGCCCAATACCAACTACGACGACGTCGACGGGCAGTATGCGCTCGAGAATCAGCTCTCGATGCTGAAGCTCGTCGAGGAACTCGGCTACGACGGCGCGCTGCTGAGCGAGCAGCACAATGGGCCCATCGGCCTGTTCGGCAACCCCATGCTGGCGGGGGCCTGGCTGGCGGGGCAGACCGACCGCATCAAGATCGGGGTGACGGGGCCGATCCTGAACGCCTACCAGACCCCGGTGCGGCTCGCGGAGGAGATCGCGGCGCTCGACATCATGTCGCGCGGCCGGCTGATCATCGGCCTGCCGGTGGGGCACGGCATGCAGTACCACTCGATGGGCGTCGTGAACGTGGCCACGGCGCGCGCCCGCTACCGCGAGGCGCATGATCTGCTGATCGCCGCGCTCACGCGAGAGGGCCCCTTCGAGTGGAATGGCGAGTTCTTCCAGGTGCCCTACGTCAACCTCTGGCCGCGCCCGCTGCAGAAGCCGCACCCGCAGATCATGCTCGTCGGGGGCGGATCGCTCGAGACGCTCGACCTGATCGCGAAGCACGGATACGGCTACAACCCGATCGGCGTCACGGGCGTCACCGACGTGCAGCAGATCCACGGGAAGCTCGCCGATCTCTGCCGCGGCTACGGGTACGAGCCGAGGAAGTCGCAGTTCTGGGGCGGGCTCAATGTGCACGTCGCCGAGACCGATGCCCAGGCCCGTCGCGAGGTCGAGGCGCACGAGCTCTGGGTCAACCAGAACTTCTTCCCGTCGCCCTACCACGACAGCTTCCCGCCCGGCTACCTGAGCGAGGGCGCGATCCGCGGGCTCTACGGCGGGTCGAGCTACCGCAGCAAGCCTATCTCCGAGATCACCTACGACGACGAGATCGAACGCGGCTCGC
Organism: Leucobacter sp.; assembly: GCA_020439035.1. Taxonomy (GTDB): domain Bacteria; phylum Actinomycetota; class Actinomycetes; order Actinomycetales; family Microbacteriaceae; genus Leucobacter. Next base: position 18,777 of record JAGQTL010000033.1, read on the forward strand.
TCGTTGCCGGCTCGCCCGAGACCGTCACGCGCAAGCTCCAGGAGTACCTGGACATCACGGGCGTCGGGCGCCTGATGTTCGGCTCGAACAACGGGACCAAGCCGAAGTGGCTCACCATCAAGTCGCTGACGCTCCTGGCCGAGGAGGTGCTGCCGAAGCTCCGCGGCGGCGCGGGCCCGCGAGAAGCCGAACTGCTCGGTTACGGTTCGAACGCAGAATACGGTGCGATGCGCAACCGCGAGATGCCGCCGCCGACCGCGATCCTCGACGGCCGCATGGTGAACGTCGAGACCGCCCACATCGAGGAACTCCGGGCGCCCACCGGGGAGTGACGGCCGGAGCGAGAAAGGATCATGGCAATGAGCGAAACCGAGGCCCCGGCCGAGCGGAACTGGGCCCATTGGAGCCAGCCGGAGTTCGTCGAGATCGACGGCCTTCGCACGGCCTACCGCCGCCGCGGCACGGGCGAGACCGTGCTCTTCCTGCACGGGCAGCACTTCACGCGCGTCTGGCTGCCCTTCTACGATGAGCTCGCGAACGGGGTCGACCTGATCGTGCCCGAGCACCCCGGCTACGGCGACACCCCGCTGCCCCCGACCCTGCGGTCGTTCGAGGACTACGTGCTGCACTACGAGGCGTTCACGCGCGAGCTCGGCCTCGACCGCGTGCACGTGGTGGGCCACGGGATCGGCGGGTGGATCGCCGCCAACTTCGCCGTGCACCACCCGAGTCGGATCGCGAGCCTCACGCTCATGACGCCGCGCGGCCTGCGCACCGCGGCGGGGAACGGCCAGGATCCGTTCCGCCTCCTCGAGCACGAGCTGCGGGCCGCCTATTTCAACGGGCGCGAGGCGGGCTTCGGCGAGTACTTCGAGCAGCAGGGCGGCGTCGAGGACATCCTCCAGCGCGAGGTCGAGGGCCGCGCGCAGGCCCTCGTCTCGTGGAACCCGCGCTACGACTGGCGCCTCGAGCACCGCTTGAACCGCGTGAGTGCCCCCACCCTCGTACTGGGCGTCGATGACGACCGCTATGTGCCCGGCGCGGTGGCCGAGCGCTACGCCGAGCTGATCGACGGGGCGGTGCTCCGCACCGTTCCCGGCACGGCCGGCGCGCCGAGCGGGCACATGGCGCACGTGGAGCAGCCCGGCGAGGCCGCGGCCCCCGTGCTCGCGCACGTCGCCGCGCATCCGGCGCGCTGAACTGATCCAGCTGGGCCGGCCAGCCGAGCCGGCCCGCTGAGCCGCCTCCGCGAGGCTCCGCCGAGGCGCAGAAACGCGGGCGGGCGGGGGTTTCGGATCCCCGCCCGCCCGCGTTTCTCGCGTCGCCTACTGCACGCGCACCCGCGTCGCGCCCTTGACGGCCACGGCCTCGAACTCGATCTTCATGCGCGGGTCGGCCAGCTGCACGCCGGCGAGCATCGCGCCGCAGGCGGGCGGGTTCTCGCCGAACGCCTCGCGCAGCGCCTCGTCCATCTCGAACGCGTAGGAGATGTCGGTGGTGTAGGGGTGGAACCACACGATGTTGTCGAGCGAGAAGCCCTCGCGCTCGAGCTGCGCCTGCATGGTGCGCAGCGCCTCGCGCGCCTGTTCGAGGGGGCTCTCCGCGATGTTGCCCTCGGCGTCGTGGCCGCCGAGGCCCGAGACGAACATCACTTCTTCGTTCGTGATGCTGAGGGCGAAGGGATGCGGAATCCCATCGGGGCGGAAGGATTTCCAGGTCGACATCGCGTGCTCTCCTTCGAGACGATCGGCGCGTTCCGCGTGCCGGAGACGCGTGGGATCGACGCTAGCAGAGGGGTTATTCTGCGGCAATGTGCGTACTCGTACAAGCGCACGTGTGCGCGGAGTGCGCGCTGCACTGCGGGGGCGCGGAGGGCCGGCGATGCGAGCGCGACGGGGCGCGGGTCGCCGCGGCCCGCTCACTCGCCCAGTGGGGAGAAGCGCGGGAAGGTGTGCAGGATCCAGACCTCGGCCTCGTCGGCGCCCGTCTGCCAGCGATGGGTGCGGTTGGCCAGGTAGGTCGCGTAGTCGCCGGCCTCAAGCAGGATCTCCTCGCCGACCGGCCCGACGCGGATGCTGCCGCGCAGCACGATGACGTGCTCGCGCGCGCCCGGCCCGTGCGACGGCGACGTCTCGTTCATGTCGGCGTAGAAGATCTGGTGGTGGATCTCGAGTGTGCCCGAGCCGATGACCTGGTTGCGCACGACGTGCCCGATGCTGGAATCGTCGGAGATGTCGATGCCCTCTCCCGGGTGAACGACCTCGATCTCCGAGCGCGGCTCGACCTTGATCAGCCGGTTGACCGAGACGTCGAACGTCTCGGCGATCGCGACGAGCGTCTCGAGGGTCGGATTCGTGCGGCCCCGCTCGACCTTGAAGAGCGTCGCCTTCGCGATGCCGGAACGCTCGCTGAGCTGGGAGAGGGAGAGGCCGTGTGATTCGCGCAACTGGCGCACGTTCTCCGCGAGTGCCTCGACATGGTTGTTCATCTGCTCATTCTCCCATCCGCGGAGCGGCGGCCGGGCGCGCCCGGCCGGAATGTCAGGCGGTTCGCCCTCCGGGCGCGCGCGGGTCGTAGAGTGTCGATGGGACCGCAAGCGATGCGATCCCGCGAGCCGAGGACGGGGTGCGACGATGTCGATGAGCGCGATGGTGGATGGCGAAGCCGTGAGGCTTCCCGGCGGGCGCTTCCGCATGGGCTCCGACGCGCACTACCCCGAGGAGCGGCCGCAGCACGTCGCCGAATCGGGCCCGTTGCTCGTCGACGCGCATCCGGTGACCAACCGGCGGTTCGCCGAGTTCGTCGCGGCGACGGGCTGGATCACGACCGCCGAGCGGCCGATCGATCCCGCCGCGTACCCGGATCTTGCGCCCGGCGCGAGCGCCGATCCGGGCTCGCTCGTGTTCGTCGGCACGGCGGGCCCCGTGCCGCTCGACGATTGGCGGCGATGGTGGCGCTGGGTGCCGGGCGCGAGTTGGCGGCACCCCGCCGGGCCGGGGAGTTCGCTCGATGGGCTCGACGAGCACCCGGTCGTCCAGGTGAGCTTTCGCGATGCCGAGGCGTACGCCGCCTGGGCGGGGAAGCGGCTGCCGACGGAGGTCGAGTGGGAGTACGCCGCGCGCGGCGGGCTCGACGGCGCGCGGTTCGCGTGGGGCGAGACGGACAATGCCGGGGAGGAACTGCGGGCGAATACGTGGCAGGGGCCGTTCCCGTGGCGGAACGAGGGGGCGCGCGGCTGGCGGGGAACGTCGCCCGTCGGAGCGTTCCCGCCGAACGGCTTCGGGCTCTTCGACGTCTGCGGCAACGTCTGGGAGTGGACGAGCACTCCCTGGAGCGACGGCCACGCCGCCTCCCGGTCGTCCGAGGTTGGCGAGGGGTCGGCGGCGCCGAGCTGCGGGTGCGGCGCGGCGCGTCGCGCGGATCGGGAGAGCTCGTTCGTGACGAAGGGCGGCTCGCACCTGTGCAGCCCGCAGTACTGCTTCCGGTACCGACCCGCGGCGCGCTCGCCGCAGACGCTCGACACGGGTACGAGCCACCTCGGGTTCCGCTGCGTCGCCGACGGCTGACCGGAAGACCGGAAGACCGGGAGACCGCGGTCGGCCCGGGCCGGCTTGGGTTTCGTCGCCGTCACATGCAGGTAAATAACGAACGTTTTGCGTGCTCGTTACTTGTTCGTGACATTGCGTGCCAGCTTGCCGGTTACGCTGATTTCGGAAAACATCGGCGATAAGTGTCCGATATTTCCCGAACTGGACATCGACGTTCATGAATGGAGACGAATATGAAGATTCGGAAGACACTGCTGGCGGGCGCCGCCATCGCGGCCCTGGCGCTTGCCGGCTGCGCGAGCGGCGGTGGCGGGGGCAGCACTGACAACAGCGGAGGCGGCGGCGACGCGGCCCCCGAGCACCTCAAGGTCGCGGTCTACGGCTCGACCGAGGAGTTGGTGATCGACATCGCCGAGGAGCAGGGCCTCTTCGCGGATGCCGGCATCGAGGTCGAGAAGGTCATCATCGGCGCGCCGCCCGCGCTCGTTGCGGCGACGCAGTCGAACGAGGTCGACATCGCGATGATCCCCACGATCCTCGCGGTGCGCACGATGGCCGAGGGCGTGCCCCTCACGATCGTCGGCGCACTCGACGGCTCGCCCGTGGGCGAGGGCGAGAAGTACGACAGCGGCGCGCTGTTCGCCTCGCAGAAGTCGGGCATCACCTCGATGAGCCAGCTCGCCGGCAAGACCATCGTGGTCTCGGCCCGCGGCTCCTCGTTCGAGGTCTCGATCACGAATGCGCTGATCAAGGCGGGCGTCGATCCTGCGAGCATCAACTGGGTGACGATGGACTTCGCCACCTCGCTGCCGGCGCTGAAGGACGGCTCGGTCGACGCGGCGCCGATGATCTCGCCCTTCGACCTCCAGGCGAAGGCGCAGGGCTCCGTCGTGCTCGGCTACCCGGGCTCGGACTTCCTCGAAGGTGCCCCCGTCGACCTCTGGCTCACGAGCAACGAGACCGCCGAGAAGCGCGGCGACGCGCTCCGCGCCTTCCGCGACGCGACCTACCAGGCTGCTGCGTGGGCGAATGCGAACGAGGATGCGGTGAAGAAGCTCGGCATCGAGATCGGCGGCGTCGACATGGACCCGGCCGACATGAAGCCGATGCACTTCTTCGAGTCGGATGTGCCGGTCTCGGACCTCGAGCGCATCAACCAGACGCTCATCGACATGGGCTTCCTGGACTCGAAGGCCACGTTCACCTTCCTGAACTGAGGGTGAGCGCGACGGTATCAACATGAGTGATCGAACTCAGAAAATCCTGTTCGGTGCGGGGGGCGTCGTCGGATCGCTGCTCCTCTGGCAGCTGATCGCCTCGATGCAGCTGTTCGGCGAATCGCTCCCCGCCGCCGTCGACACGCTCATGCGGTTCGGTGAGATCATGGTGTCGCCCGACACCTGGGTGGCCACCGGCGAGACCATGCTGACGGCGGTCCTCGGCCTCGCGATCGCGATCGTGATCGGGGTCGTCGTCGGCATCCTCGTCGGCACGGTCCCCCTCATCGAGCATGCGACCCGCGTGCCGATCGAGTTCCTGAAGCCTATCCCCGCCATCGTGGTGCTGCCCGTCGCCGTGCTCGTCTTCGGGCCGAAGCTGCAGATGGGCATCTTCCTGGCGGCGTTCGGCTGCACGATCCAGATCCTCATGCAGACGGCCAACGGCGTGCTCAACACCGACCCGGTCGCGCTCGATACCGCGCGCAGCTACCGGATGGGCCGCCTCGAGCGGCTCATCCGGGTGGTCCTGCCGAGCGCCAACCCCGAGATCGTGAGCGCGATCCGGATCGGGGCCCCGACGGCGCTCGTGGTGGCCATCGTGGCCGAGCTCTTCGGCGGCGCGCCGGGGCTCGGCCAGCAGCTCTACAAGGCGATGAAGATCGTCGACTCCGAGGGCGTCTTCGCGATCGTGCTGCTGCTCGGCATCCTCGGCCTCCTGGTGCTCTGGGTCAGCGCCGCGGCCGAGCGACGCATCATCCACTGGCACCCGAGTATGCGTGAGGAGCGCCGGTCATGACGAGCACCACCCGTCTCTATTCCATCCCGAAGACCACGGTCTCGGTGCCGCGACTGTCGCGTCGCACGCTGATCGCGATCGAGATCCTCGCACCGATCCTGCTGCTCGCGGCCTGGTGGGTGTTCTCGGCGAACTCGACCAACGTCTTCTTCCCGCCGCTCGCGCGCATCCTCGAGCGCTTCCGGGAGCTCTGGCTCTTCGACCGGTTCATGTCGGACATCGTGCCGAGCCTCGCGAACCTCGCGCTCGGCTTCGTGATCGCGGCCGTCGCCGGGCTCGTGCTGGGCATGCTCATGGGCATGTTCCGCAGGCTGCGGTCGACACTCTCGCCGATCATGGACTTCTTCCGCTCGATCCCCACGGTCGCGCTCGTGCCCATCTTCGTCTCGCTGTTCGGCTTCGGCAACGAGACCCGGGTCGTCAGCATCGCGGTCTCCGCGGTGTTCCCGGTCGCCATCGCGACCATGGATGGCGTGCGCGGCCTCGACCAGGTGCGCCGCGACGTGGCGACCGTGTTCAAGCTCAGCACCTTCGAGCGCATGCTGCGGATCAACCTTCCCGCTGCCGGCCCGATGATCTTCTCCGGCCTCCAGGTCGGGCTGATGTACGCGTTCATCGTGATGATCGCCTCGGAGATGCTCGGCATCTCGGTCGGCATCGGCGCGATCACCCTCGAGTCGCAACAGACCTTCCGCATGACCGATATGTGGGCCGGCATCCTGCTGCTCGGCGTCATCGGCTACCTCATCAACCTGCTCTTCCTGCTGGTGCGCCGCCGCGCGCTCCGGTGGTACTTCGCTAGCCAGCGCGTCGCGCGCTCGCGCTGATCCGCGTGAAAGGACCGAACGTGACGAACACCGTCAAAGTCTCCGTGCAGAACCTCGCCAAGAGCTTCCCCACGCCGTCGGGAACGGTCGAGGTCATCCGCGACCTCACCTTCGACGTCTACGAGGGCGAGCTCGTCTCCATCGTCGGCCCGTCGGGCGTGGGCAAGACCACTCTGCTGCGCTGCCTGTCGGGGCTCGACTACCTGACCAGCGGCACCGCCTCGCTCGATGGCCGCGTCATCGACGGGCCGCCGAACGAGCTGGCGCTCGTGTTCCAGGACTACAGCCGTTCGCTGATGCCCTGGCTCACCGTGCGCAAGAACGTCGAGCTGCCACTGCGCCACCTCGGTCTCTCGGCCGAGGAGCGCCACGCGCGCAGCGACGAGGCGCTCGCCTCCGTCGGCCTCGCGCAGGCCGCGCAGAAATACCCCTGGCAGCTCTCCGGCGGCATGCAGCAGCGCGTCGCGATCGCGCGCGCCGTGGCCTACCGGCCCGAGGTGCTGATCATGGACGAGCCCTTCGCGTCGGTGGACGCGCAGACCCGCTTCGAGCTCGAGGATCTCTGCCTCCGCATCCGCGACGAGTATCGGATGACCGTCATGGTCGTGACCCACGACATCGACGAGGCGGTCTACCTCTCCGACCGCATCGTGGTCATCGGCCGGAAGCCGGCCGAGGTGATGGAAGTCGTCGACGTGCCGCTCGGCTTCCCCCGGGATCAGATCGAGACCCGCGCCGCCGCCGATTTCGGCCGGCTGCGCGGTCACGTGATGCAGCTCATCCAGGCCGCCCACTGACCGTGCCGGCCTCCTTCGGCCCCGCGGATCCGCCGCGGCGCCGGGCGGAGCTGTGAAAAGTCAGCCGGAGCGCGAGGCGGGTGCGCCTCGCCGGAATCAGGAGTACGAGGAACGATGGAGTCAGCGACCCCGATGAAGGATCCGCGCGCCGCCGCGCGCGGCTACGAGGGCTTCCCCTTCGAGGTGACCGAACGCGTCGCCACGACCGAGCGGGCGTGGAAGCGGCCCCGCACCGCGCCCGAGGGCGCGCCGAATGTGGTCCTGATCCTCGCCGACGATCTCGGCTTCAGCGACACCGGGCCCTACGGCAGCGAGATCCGCACCCCGCATCTCGATGCGCTCGCCGCCGACGGCGTCACGTTCACGAACTACCACACGAATCCCGTGTGCTCGCCCGCCCGCGCCTCGTTGCTCACCGGCATCAACTCCCACCGGGCGGGGTTCGCCGAGGTCGCGCACGCGGATCCGGGCTTCCCGAACAACGTGCTCGAGCTGCCCGACGATGCGCCGACGATCGCCGAATCGTTCCGTGCCGCCGGGTACAGCACGATCGCCGTGGGCAAGTGGCATCTCGCGAAAGAGTCGAACATGCACGAGGGTGCCGACCAGCACTCGTGGCCGCTGCAGCGCGGCTTCGACCGCTACTTCGGCCATCTCGACGGCTTCACCCAGCTCTTCCACCCCCATCGGCTCTACGTCGACAACAGCCTCTTCGAGCCCGACCCCCGCGACGAGTCGTACCTCACCGACGTGCTGACCGACCGCGCGATCTCGTACCTGAGCGGGGTGCGCGCGAACGAACCGCACAAGCCCTTCTTCCTGTACTTCGCGCACACGGCCGTGCACGCCCCCCTGCAGGCGAAGGAGGAGGACATCGAGCGATACCGCGGCGTGTACGAGGCGGGCTGGGAGCGGTTGCGCGAGGCGCGATTCGCCGCGCAGCTGGCCGCCGGGATCGTCGCGGAGTCGGCCGCGCTCCCCGCTGACGACGACCCGGGTTACGAGGTCGCCGCGTGGGACGAGTTGAGCCCGGCGCAGCGCGCGCTCTACGCGAGGTACATGAGCGTGTACGCGGGCGCGGTCGACAACATGGATCAGAACCTCGGCAGGCTCGTTGACTATCTGAAGGCGTCGGGGGACTACGAGAACACGATCTTCGCCTTCACCTCCGACAACGGCGCCTCCGGTGAGGGCGGCGCCGAGGGCACCCGCAGCTACTTCAGCAAGTTCGTGCACGACGTCGCGCTGCCCGAGGATTGGCGGGTCGACCTCGACACCGCGCTCGAGGCCGTCGGCGGGCCGCGCTCGGCCGTGCACTACCCGCGCGGATGGGCGCGGGTCTCGGCCACGCCCTACCGCTACTTCAAGGGCCACACCTACGGCGGCGGGGTGCGCGCACCGCTGATCGTGAGCTGGCAGCGCGGGCTCGGAGAGGCCCCGGTCAATGGCCGCCGGCTGAGCGGCGCCTTCGCGCACGTGACCGACCTCGGCCTCGCGCTCCTCGAACTGGCCGGGGTCGACCGTCTGGGCGAACGCCACGGCCTCCCGGCGATGGAGCCCGACGGCGCGCCGGCCGCGATCCTCGAGGGGCTCGGCCGCGCGCTCGAGCCCGACGACGACCGCGCGCAGTACTGGGAGTGCTACGGCCGGCGCGGGCTGGTGAGCGGCCGCTACAAGATCGTGACCGAGCACGACGAGCTGCGAGACTTCGCCGACGATCCGTGGCACCTCTACGACCTCGTCGAGGACCCGGCGGAGCACCACGATCTCGCGGCCGAGCGCCCGGAGCTCGTGCGCGAGCTCGAAGCGCAGTGGTACCGCGAGGCCTGGGCGAACACCGTGTTCCCCATCAACGACGACGACACGGGCGGGCGCGTGCGCCCGAGCTTCGAAGCGCGGTTGGCCGAGCCCATCACGCTGCTGCCGACCACGCCGCCGCTCGAGCGCTACCGGTCATCTCGGCTCACGTCGCTGCGCTCGTTCGAGATCATCGCGGAGTTCGGGCCGGCCGAAGGGCGCACGCTCGACGAGGCGGCAGGCGTGCTCGTGGCGCACGGCGATCAAGGCGGCGGCTACCTGCTCGCCGTGGCCGATGGCGAGGCGAGCTTCGCCTACAACGAGTACGGGCGCATGCACCGGATCTCAGTGCCGATCGCGGCCGGCGCGTCGAGCGACGCCGGCGCGCCGGTACGCATCGCCGTGCGAGCGCAGGCCATCGAGGGCCTGCGCTGGCGCATCGTGCTCGATGCGGGCGCCGGGGCGGCGGAGCTGCCGCCCGTCATGCAGTTCGTCGGCCTCGCGCCGTTCAGCGGCATCAGCGTCGGCCGCGACGCGGGCAACCCCGTGGACTGGGAAACGCACGAGCGCTTCGGCGAATACCCCTTCACGGGCCGGCTCATCGGCGTGCGCTACGAGCCGGGCGAATCTGCGCCGTACGACGAGACGGTGCTACTCGACGTGCTCGCCGAGCAGCAGCGCATCTACGACTGAGCGGCCGCGCGCATCGCGCCGGTGATCATCGCGCACGTCTCGAGCAGCGGTGCGACGAGTTCGTCGTGGGGGGCTCCCGCCGGCGGGATCAGCGCGAGCGCCGCGTCGGCGAACTCGCCGATGGGGTAGAGTGGTGCCGACAGCTCGCTCAGCGGGTGCGGGGGAGGATCGATGCTCTCGCTCGTCCAGCCCGCACGGCGGGTGCCGGCGACCAGCCGGTCGAAATGCCCCGCGTCGTCGGCGCGCCGCCGTGCCCGTGCGATCGTCGCCGGCTCGCTGAAGGCGAGCATGGCGAGCCCGTGGGAGCTCTCGAATATCGGATGGGCCGTGCCGATCTCGGGGACGACGATCGTGCCTTCGCGCTGGTCGGGGCTCGTGAAGGTGAGGACGCTCGTGAGCAGGTCGGAACGCAGCACGAGGAGCACGGTGCTCTCCGTGCGGTCGGCGAGCTGCGCGGCCGGGTCCGTGGCGAGGCCGCGCAAGCGGGTCTCGACGTGCTGCGCGAGTGGGCGGACGCCGCCGCCGACGTGGTAGCGGCCGTCGACCTGAATGGCGAGGCCCTTCTCCTGGAGGGTGCTGAGCAGGCGATGGGCGACCGTGCGGTTGAGCCCGAGCGCCGTCGCGGTCTCCGAGACGCGCTTCGGGCCGGTGCCGAGCAGGTCGAGCACCTGCAGGGCGCGATCTAAGGTGAGGCTGGTCTTCATCGCGCGGCTCCTCGCGTTCCGCTGCGCCGCACGGGGGCGCCCATGGTGATCTTCTCGTACCGATCCGCGACGTGCTTCGCGGCACCGAGCAGCCGCGCGCGCGTATCGTCCATCGAATCGGGCGGCAGCTTCGAGAAGGCGAGGGTGATCGAGGCGACGGTCGTGCCGTCGGAGAGCGTGATCGGAGCTGCGACACCGGTGCGTCCGGTCATGACCTCGCTGGGGGCGACCACGACCCCGGTGCGCCGCAGATTGTCGAGCGCGGCATCGATGATCCGCGGATCCGGCGCGTGCTCCACGACCTGGGCCATCCCGTCGGCGTCGAGCGCGGGGAGCAGGGCGAGGCCGGGCGGCGCCTGCCAGATGCCGAACTCGACACCCGAGAAGTGCTCGACGCGCACATGGCCGCCTCGGCCCTCGCGTTCAAGACGGATGCGGAAGTTCGGTGGCGCCGCGATGGCGATCACGACGCTCGCGGCGAATCGCTGGGCTAGTGTGTCGACCTGGTCGCGGGCGGCGAGTGTGAGCCGATCGGGCACGCTCGAGGCCAGATCGAGCAGCTTCGGCCCGAGCCCCCAGGTTCCGTCCGATCGGAGCACCGCGTAGCCGCGCCCGGCGAGCGTGTGCAGGCGCCGCAGACAGGTGTCCGGAGAGGTGCCGGCTTCGAGGGCGAGCGCCTCGGTCGTGGCCGGACCGGTCTGCGCGATCGCGAAGAGCAGCTCGAGCCCGCCGCTCGCCGTGCGTGAAATCTCCATGACCCTCGAGAATCTGCTCGCCTGCCGATACTGGGCAGTCTATCGACCGCGCGCGCACCCGGGCGGAGGCCCGCCGTCGCCTGACGATTGTGCAGCTTTAGGAGTACGCCTATACTATTGTAGTAACCACGCGCGCCAGGTGCATCCTTGTCTCTCGCGCGCGGACACGCTTCACACCAGGAGGTTGAAATGACGCAGGCAATCCATTTCGAGACCAAGGACGGGCAGCGTTTCGTGGGCCGTCTCGACGGCACGACGATCACGACCGCGGGCCCGGCCCCGGCGACCGGGTTCAACGCCACTTCCGAGGCCTGGGCCGAGGTCGTCGCGGCGAACGGTGCGACCCACGAGATCGGCGACGTGCACGTGCTCGCGCCGAACCGGCCGGGCAAGATCCTCGCGATCGGCCTCAACTACATGTCGCACGTCGAGGAGACGAGCCTCGCCAAGCCCGACGTGCCGATGATGTTCGGCAAGTTCCCGAGTTCGGTCACCGGTGCCTTCGACGACATCGTGATCCCGCGCGAGGAGACCCGCCCCGATTACGAGGGTGAGCTCGGCGTCTTCATCTCGAAGCCCGCCTACCGCGTGTCGGTCGAAGAGGCGTGGGACTACGTCGGCGGCTTCACCGTGCTCAACGACGTCTCCGGCCGCCGCGCGCAGCTCGAGACCCCGATGAAGCAGTTCACGCTCGGCAAGAGCTTCGACACCTTCACGCCCGTCGGCCCGGCAGTCGTCAGCCTGGACAGCTTCGCCGACGCCGAGGCTCGTGACAACCTGCCCGTGCGCACCACGCTCTCGGGCGAGGTGATGCAGGACGGCAATACGCGGCAGTTCATCTTCACGATCCCCGAGATCGTCTCGTACCTCAGCCAGGGCGTGACCCTCGAGCCGGGCGACCTGATCGCCACCGGCACGCCGGGCGGCGTGGGCGACGAGCGCAAGCCGCCGCGCTACCTGCTCGAGGGCGACGTCGTCGAGGTCGAGATCCCCGGCGTGGGCAAGATCTCGAACCGCGTGCGCATCGAGGCGTAAGCGACATGGAGATCATTCCCGCGGGCAACCGCGACTACGTCTACGGCGGCCGATTCACGGGCACCGTGCAGCTCGAGATGATCATCGAGGCGGCGACCGAGGAGCTCGCCGAGGTGCCGAACCTCGGTGCGGTCGATGTCGCGCGCATCCACCATGAGGACGGCGCGGTCACGCACTGGCACACCCACCCGGGCGGGCAGATCCTCACGCTCGTGAGCGGGGTCGGCCGCGTCGGCAGCGACGAGGGCACGACCACGGGCATCGTGCCCGGAACCGTGATCCGCACCGACCCGAACGAGCGCCACTGGCACGGGGCCGATGCCGGCAGCAACTGCGTGTGGCACTCGGTCGTGTGGGGCGTCACCGACTGGAGCGACGACAACCCGCTCGAAGGGAAGTAAGAGGAACGGTGTCCAGGACTCCGCTGATCGGCCTCGTCGCCGATCGCAAGCACAGCACCTCGGGCGCCTGGGTCGACATCCTGACCGACGGCGTTCCGCACAGCTACCTCGCCGCGATCGAGCAGGCCGGGGGAGCCCCGGTGCTCTTCCCCGCGCTCGAGGTGCATGTCGCGCAGCCCGCCCGGTTGCTCGACGGGGTCGACGGGTTCTTCATGCCCGGCGGGCGGGATCTCGATGCCGAGTTCTACGGGCAGGCACCGCACCAGACGAACGACTCGCCGCTGCGCGAGCGCGACGAGCTCGAGATCGCGCTCACGCTCGAGGCGCGGCGCCGCGGCATGCCGGTGTTCGGAGCCTGCCGCGGCCTGCAGGTGCTCAACGTCGCCCTCGGCGGCACCCTCACCCAGCACCTAGGCGACCACGTCGACATGACCCCGCATCGCGATGTGGTCGGCACGTTCACCTCGCACGCGGTCGCGGTGAAGGACGACACGCTGCTGCGGAGCATCGTCGGCCGGGAGAGCTTCGACATCGCCTCCCACCATCACCAGAGCGTGGACGCGCTGGGCGAGGGCCTCGTCGCCACGGCGACCGCGCCCGACGGCGTGGTCGAAGCGGTGGAGGCGGCCGACGGCTCGTTCTGCCTCGGGGTGCAGTGGCACCCGGAGGAGCGCCTCGACCCCGAGGGCCTCGACCTGATGCGCGCCTTCGTGCGCGCGGCGAACGCGTACGCGGGGTAGCCGCCCCGGCGGTCCTCATCGGTCGCGGGATCGCCCGCCGGCCGAGGGAGCCGGGACGTGCGCGCGTGCGAAACCCTCGCGCGTGCGCTAAACTATTGAGGTTTGCGTCGATCGCGCGCTCACGCGTGCGCGCGACGCGGACACGGCACCGCGCCCGGGACTGGCCCGGGAGGCGGGAGAGGCCGGTGCGACTCCGGCTTCGAGGAAAGGAAAGAATATGGCAAAGGCCAAGAAAGTCAGCGGTCTGATCAAGCTTCAGATCGCTGCCGGCGCCGCCAACCCGGCACCCCCCGTGGGCCCGGCGCTCGGCCAGCACGGCGTCAACA